>NZ_PNCW01000400.1:0-250 GCF_005886985.1 Pseudoalteromonas sp. S3178
CGTTAGATAATAAGTTATTGATTAGCATGCGTAAGTACTGACCATCACCAATGACCCAGCAAGGTTTTGACGAAAGTTTTAGTGTTAAGTCATGATGGTGGGCGTTATTGGCTAACTGGTGAGCCATCGCATTCAAGTCAACAGGCTGAAGTTCCACGTCTTCAAGGCGGTGCTGCAATCTTGCGTAATCTAAAATAGCATCAATCACTTGCTCCATTTCATCAAGGTTTTGGTTGATCCTATTTTCGTA
>NZ_PNCW01000401.1:0-290 GCF_005886985.1 Pseudoalteromonas sp. S3178
TGCTGCCACATAATGAATAATCGACAAGTCCAATTGATGTGTTTGCATATATGTGAGGCCTAAATTACTGTGTATATTGGCAATTTCTAATGGATTATCACGTTCAGTGGCCACATTTAAGGCACGATGATAAAGCGCAGCCGCTTGAATAAAGTGTCCTTGGAAATAAGTAGCAACACCTTGAAACTTTACGCTGAAATAAAAAGCATCACTGAGAGGTTCATGTTCTGTCAGTTGTTCCAACTCACGGAAGTATTGGGTAGCAGTGGTATATTTTTGGTATTTTAATG
>NZ_PNCW01000402.1:0-217 GCF_005886985.1 Pseudoalteromonas sp. S3178
TTATCCTCATTACGAAGGGTATGCATCTACGCCGGGAGGCCCACTGAGCCCTGATGGGATATGTCGACCGTTTGCAGAGCAAGCCACAGGAATGGTGCCTGGTAGTGGCTCATTAGCAGTAGTATTAAAGCGGTATGAAGATGCATTGGCAGATGGTGACCGAATTTACTCTGTGATCAGAGGCAGTGCGCTTAATAATGATGGAAGAGATAAACTC
>NZ_PNCW01000403.1:0-267 GCF_005886985.1 Pseudoalteromonas sp. S3178
GCTCTAGCTCTTTGCTTAGGATTTTCATAAAGGTGGATTTACCGCAGCCGTTAGCGCCTATTAGGCCGTAGCGGTTGCCGTCACCAAACTTAACGGAAATATTCTCAAACAGTGGTTTTGCACCAAACTGCATAGTGATGTTGTTACACGAAAGCATAAATTTGACTCATTACTGACAATTGCGGCGATCCTATCATTTATGGGTTACAAATGATGTAAAAAGTTTGGCTAACTCACACATTACTTTTGCGAGATCGGAAGAGCCAC
>NZ_PNCW01000404.1:0-359 GCF_005886985.1 Pseudoalteromonas sp. S3178
ATTCCAAAACAAGGTATGAAGCCAAAACGAAAAATGCGCTAGCCATGCGCAATAAGTAAGTCCCATTCACGCTCGCTCACAGGCATAATAGACAAGCGGTTGGCTTTTTTGAGCGCGAGTTCGGTGATGTCATTATTGGCTTTAATTGCCGCCAGTGTAATCGGTTTTAGGTGTCGTTGATATTGTATGGTGACACCTACCCATCTTGGTGATTTTAATGTTGCTTTGGCATCGTAATAGTCACTGCTCATATCGAATTGATATGGGTCGGCTTCAGCAGCATGTGTAACAATGGCAACCCCGACAATCGCCGGTGTTTTGCAGCTAGAGTGGTAAATAAATACTTGGTCACCAACTTT
>NZ_PNCW01000405.1:0-288 GCF_005886985.1 Pseudoalteromonas sp. S3178
AAGATTACCGATACATTGCTTAGCAGGGCGAGAGCGTGAATATACTGTTAACAGCTAAGCCCTAACCACCTTATCTAAATACTCAGTGTCCATCGCAGCGCGGCGTTGTTTTCGTCGTACGCTGGCTTTTAAGGTACTTTCTCTTTTCAACTGGTTCAGTCCTACATGCCTAAATGTACTGAAATTCTCTGCCGCATGACCTCGATTTATTGGGCAGTTATCCTCTCTGAATGAGACATCAAGAACCCAGTGTAATTGATTCTCAACGGCCCAATGGCTACGTACATG
>NZ_PNCW01000406.1:0-291 GCF_005886985.1 Pseudoalteromonas sp. S3178
CTCAAGAAGTAACTTATGCTCAATTGCTTTTGGGTCCAGTTTAAGGGCATTTAGTTCTTTCTCAAGTGTTAGTGTGTTGGTTAGTACAAAATCAATCCGGCCCTTAAACAATAAATTCCAAAGACTTTGGTAGTTTGACACTAATACCAGCTCATAACCTTCAGAAAAGCCAGCTTGTTTGAGAAAGGTTTCACTATAATAACCGCGTATGGTTCCGGTGCGATACCGCTTTGCAGCGTCAAGATCGTTTATTGGCGTTTGAGATTGTTTCAGGCCAATAAGCGATGCGGA
>NZ_PNCW01000407.1:0-304 GCF_005886985.1 Pseudoalteromonas sp. S3178
GCCTGTTCAGTTTTATTTTGGTGCGCGTTTTTATCGTGCTGGATGGGGAGCAATAAAAGCGGGAACCGGGAATATGGATTTGCTGGTGGCCATCGGCACCAGTGCAGCGTATGGCCTTTCAGTGTATTTATGGTGGACATTCAGCGGTGAGCATGGCGCTCCGCATTTATACTTCGAAAGCAGCAGTGCCGTTTTGAGCTTGGTACTGTTGGGTAAGTATCTCGAACACAGAGCCAAGCGGCGCACAACCAGCGCCCTTAAAGCACTTGAAAGCTTAAGGCCAACATCGGCTATGGTCTGGCGT
>NZ_PNCW01000408.1:0-320 GCF_005886985.1 Pseudoalteromonas sp. S3178
TTACATCACCGCTTGGCGTGACAGCTTCACTC
Source organism: Pseudoalteromonas sp. S3178 (assembly GCF_005886985.1). Lineage (NCBI taxonomy): Bacteria > Pseudomonadati > Pseudomonadota > Gammaproteobacteria > Alteromonadales > Pseudoalteromonadaceae > Pseudoalteromonas > Pseudoalteromonas sp. S3178. The sequence goes on from NZ_PNCW01000408.1 coordinate 33, forward strand.
AAAGACCATAACTGATTTTCGACCTTCTTTACTACGTACCAGCCCTCAACCATATAAAACCTAGCCAGTACTCGCTTAACATTACCATCGAGTATTGGATGATGCTGACCAAGCGCAAGAGAGAGTATCGCACCTGCGGTAGAGCGACCAATGCCCGGTAAGTCCATCACCGCTTCTAATGTTTGTGGGAATTCACCCTTATAGCTATCTCTGATCACCTTTGCAGCTTTATGAAGATTTCTTGCTCTGGCGTAATAACCAAGCCCAGTCCAATGGTGTAACACTTCA
>NZ_PNCW01000409.1:0-290 GCF_005886985.1 Pseudoalteromonas sp. S3178
GGTCAATACTGAGCTATTTGCAGCCAATGCTTCTACCTTGAGTGCATTGCCTTTTGGGCTGATGCCAAAAGTAAAGTCATTTGCGAGGTGGATAGCATTTGCGGCTGAGCCGCCATTTCCACACAGATACAAAGTACCTCCGTTGTTTTTCATCGTGATTAAGGTATTGACTAAGTGCTTCACTTTAACCCCGTCAAGCTTGCTCAATACTCTGTGCAAAGTCTCAACGTAGTTTTCAGTTAACGACACAATGGGGTCAATTGATGGTAACGGAGTGATGATACTTTGTT
>NZ_PNCW01000041.1:0-842 GCF_005886985.1 Pseudoalteromonas sp. S3178
TATTTTTTTGGGCGTACACTTGTGCGCTGAAGTTTGAGCGTACACGTGTAAGTTCAAAGTAATTTAGTTTAAGTAGAGATTTATCCATGATGATGACTCAGGTATTAAACCAATTTTCTAAATGGTTTTTACACCATCAAAGTTTTGCAGGTTACATAGAGCCAATTATGCAAACTTTTAAACCAGCATGGCGCGCTAATTTATTTAGGGCGCAGGTTGCTGAAATAAATGAATTAAATGGCAGTTTTTTAAGTGTATTACTTAAACCAAGTAAACATTGGCAGGCACATACTGCTGGGCAACATATTAGTTTAACCGTAGAAATTAATGGCCGTTTACTCACGCGGGTATTTACAGTTGCCTCAAGCCCTGAGCAATTTAAAACAACGGGGTTGGTGCGTTTATTAATTAAAACTAATGAGCAAGGGCGTTTTACACACCTTTTAAGCGGTGCTTTACGAGTGGGTGAGTGGTGTAATATTTCGGCGCCTAGTGGTGAGTTTGTTTATAAAAACACGCAAAAAGCTGCGACTTTTATTGCAGGTGGCTCAGGTATTACTCCAATGCTTGCCATGCTTAGTGAGCATTTAAAAAATACGTCGCAAAAAGTGTCGTTAATCTATTTTGCTAAAGCCACGGAGCATCAATGTGTCGATGAGCTAAGTAAACTAGCTGGGGATTTTTCGCACTTTTCTTTTTTACTGTTAACGCGTGAACAGTCAGGCGATATTACTCGCAACATTAATGTATGGGAAAACCCAGATATATACTGTTGTGGGCCAGCGGGCTTTATGAAAACGGTGAGTGATTTTGCTAAAAAGCACAATTTAAATTACTACCAA
>NZ_PNCW01000410.1:0-332 GCF_005886985.1 Pseudoalteromonas sp. S3178
AAAAGTTAAACAAATCCTTCTTGTGTTTCGACATGTTCTTTTTTATGTTGCATTGCAATTTCATCTGCTAATTCTTGCGTATTTCTGGTTTCTGTTAGTTTATGGCGAGTGAGCCAAAAGAAAAACAAGGGGACAAAGAATATAGCGAGGAATGTCGCGGCAATCATACCTCCCATTACACCTGTCCCAACGCTGTGCCGTGCGCCTGCACCTGCTCCTGAGCTTAAAACAAGCGGGACCACGCCCAATATAAAGGCTAGTGATGTCATAATAATGGGTCTAAAACGTAACCTAGCAGCCTCAAGCGCCGCTGCACTGGCACTCCAACCCTG
>NZ_PNCW01000411.1:0-296 GCF_005886985.1 Pseudoalteromonas sp. S3178
CTATCACCTCTTTTTTTAGTCTATATCCTATCTCTCCGACTAAACTGGTCTTGTTGATATACTTAAACATCACTTCCCCGATCAGCTCATTCGATCCATTAAGTGTAATGGCCAGCGCCAATCTCTGGTTTTCTTCACCTAACCAAGGCTGACAATTCTCAACTAAACGCTGCTTTGCCTGTGCAAAAGTGATCTGATCGCTGATATAACGAGATGTTTGTGGACAACTACGGTGCGCAAAACTCGCGTGAAGATCCGCCATAGTCATCGGTCTTATTGTTAATCTGGATGTACAA
>NZ_PNCW01000412.1:0-272 GCF_005886985.1 Pseudoalteromonas sp. S3178
ACGATAAAGCACGTCAATTTGCCGATATTAATTATGGTCCATGGGATAGATTGGACGGTGACAAAGTCTTTCTCTCTGGCTTTGACACAAAAACCCCCGGAGCAGAGTTTTACCCCCATGATATTACAAAAGAAGAATTAAACACTGCTGCCATAAAAGATAAGCAGGGGCTATATTCCCTGATCAAGCGAGATGAACAAGGTGCGCTATACAGCGTATCATACTCTGAAGCATTTAATACGGAGCTCACACACGCAGCATCGTTATTAAGA
>NZ_PNCW01000413.1:0-319 GCF_005886985.1 Pseudoalteromonas sp. S3178
TCAGTGGTCTTTGGAGATGTTGGGATTAACGGTCAAAGAAGCCGAATTACACTATCAATATCAAGCCAATTCAATCTGGTCTAGAAATGTATTATCGTATCAATTTATAGGTATGCGGCTAAGGGATCCCCAAAAATAGTCATTAATTTTCAATCACATCACTTACATCCATATTTTTCCAGTTAAGTTGTACTACCACCTGTATGAAATAGACTAGCCCCTCTAAGTAGTCTCGCCGTCGTAGTTTAAATGACTGTTTTTGGAAGTATCGTAGTCCAACAAATAAATGCCCACGAAACCACTCGCCTGTTTTTGGTTG
>NZ_PNCW01000414.1:0-302 GCF_005886985.1 Pseudoalteromonas sp. S3178
GAGCAGCTTTCAAGCAATTTATTAATCACCCAAAGTGCCAAACAAAATACTTTGGATGAAAAACTTCTTGTCAACGAACTCAAGCGTATTGCGGCGCAGTATGACTTAGTTACGGCTTCTTGGGCTAACCGCGAAACCAAGCAATATTGGAATCAAAACGGCTTTCTGCGAGTACTAAATAGAGAGCAGGATGGTTGGTTTTTCGGCTTTACCACTAGTGGCTCGGCTTACTCTATTAGTATCTATCAAGAAGCGCCGGGCGATGTGAAAATGTTTGTAAACCATCAACAGCTAAACGGTGT
>NZ_PNCW01000415.1:0-467 GCF_005886985.1 Pseudoalteromonas sp. S3178
TGATTTCATAGGTGTTTTGTGCTTTTAAGACGCCGTCTTGGTGAATACCCGAGCTATGTGCAAAGGCATTTTCACCCACAATTGCCTTGTTTGGCTGCACCGGCATATTGCAGATTTTAGCAACTTGGCGCGACGCACGATAAATCTCTTCACTACGAATATCGGTGTGTACTTTTAGGTGGTCTTGGCGCATCTTCATGATCATCGCCACTTCTTCTAGTGAGCAGTTACCTGCACGCTCACCAATACCATTGATGGTACATTCGATTTGTCTTGCACCGGCTTGTACCGCCGCGATTGAGTTTGCCACCGCAAGTCCTAAATCGTTGTGACAATGGACGCTTAGTCTGGCTTTGTCGATGTTAGGCACATTATTTCGAATATGGTAAATCATCGCTGCATACTCGTCTGGCGTGACATAACCTACAGTATCAGGTAAGTTAATCGTAGATGCACCGGCATTAATC
>NZ_PNCW01000416.1:0-328 GCF_005886985.1 Pseudoalteromonas sp. S3178
CAGCGGCTTGAGTATCACACACCAATCTAAGTTAACTAAGTATTGTGATACAAAATCGTGTAAGCTGATCGCCACATAATTAAGACAACAAGGGAGCATTATGAAACACTCAATGATTTCGGTTGCAATCGCGCTTGCAACAGGTCTCACCCTAACTGGCTGCTCTGAGCCTTCAACCTCTTCAGAGAAACCTAGTGCACAAACTGAGCAAGCACAAGCTAATACTGAACAATCAGGCTATAAACTAGTTAATGCATCTCAAGACCGGCTAGATATTTATACCCCAGTAACGCTAAAAACAGACTTAAGTCACTTAAACGATAACCAG
>NZ_PNCW01000417.1:0-248 GCF_005886985.1 Pseudoalteromonas sp. S3178
GAGATCTAACTCGATAAATGTGCAACCCTGTTGGCATTGTGCCACAGCTCTATTTGATGTCGATTGGCTTAAACTGAGTGCAATGGGTTGCTGACAGCTTGGGCAATTGACAACACGACCCTGACTAAGCTTTTTGATGAGTGCTTTTTGATCATTAAAGGATTTTGCCGACTTTTTATTTAATTGACTAAAGTCCATTATAATCCCTTAGCTTCATGAATGGCTTGCTCTGCAATTTCACAGATTTT
>NZ_PNCW01000418.1:0-372 GCF_005886985.1 Pseudoalteromonas sp. S3178
GACGAGATAAATAAAGCTGGATATAGCCCAGAAAATAAACCAACCACTGTCAATGTAATTACAAGACCGAGCATAAATAGAGAGTTGTATACCAATGTCAGGGGCTGCGCGATTAACTGATTAAAGTGCGGCAATGCCAACTCAACGATTACAACCCCTAAAAACCCTGAAAACAGTACAGTCAGTAACGATTCTGACAGGAATTGTGTGACGAGTTGCGACTTACTAGCACCTAGCGCTTTACGTATGCCGACTTCTTTAGCACGCTTTGCAGCACTGGCAATATTGAAGTTAATAAAATTAGCGCTGGCTATGATCACAAGTAAAGTACTCAGCACAACGCTCACTTGTAGTGCCAAATAAGACCCGCCT
>NZ_PNCW01000419.1:0-290 GCF_005886985.1 Pseudoalteromonas sp. S3178
AAATTGGCAACGAGCTTATTAATCGCATTATCAGTCACAATCACGCCTTGCCAGATCACCTCTTGTAATTCATCGCGCGTGACAATGCGATTGGGGTTGTCTAGGAGAAAAAGCAACAATGTCACCGTTCTTGGATCTAGCGCTATCACCTGATCATGAGAGGTTAATTCATATGATCCAGTATTAAACTGAAACTCGCCAAATTGAATTCGCTCCAAACTACATCTACTCCATGTAAGATTTATCGTTATTATTATTACCAACAGAAATTATAAGTTGGTTTGGCATCA
>NZ_PNCW01000042.1:0-15174 GCF_005886985.1 Pseudoalteromonas sp. S3178
GGGCAGCGTATGTTTGGTATTTATGCTGCGTTATCGCCTATTTATGGGGAGTAACTACACTTCATAGGCTCCGCCTTGCCTAAAAACCAAACATACTGCTGCAAATTCACCCACCAAAGAACAACGCGCCCTAATATAAACGACTGCCCCAATTTAATTTAGTACGTAAAACGTTGTAGTAGGAGTAATTTTTAGGATGAATTAAGCGCAGCTGTTTATCTGCTTTTTTAATAACTACTTCATCGCCAGGTAAAACAGCAAGTACAACATGGCTGTCGCAACTTACTTGCAGGCTATCGGTGTTTTCTAGGCTTAACTTTAAGCGCACTTCATTATCAGCATCAACCACTAAAGGTCTGCTTGATAAAGTATGAGGGAACATTGGCACTAATGAAATTGCATTAAGCTCGGGTGTTAATATAGGCCCTCCACCCGACAGAGAATAGGCCGTAGAGCCCGTAGGTGTTGATACAATCAAACCATCAGAACGCTGAGAAAACACAAAGTCGTTATTAATAAATGCTTCAAATTCAATCATGTGAGCAACTTTGTCGGCATGAAGCACAGCTTCGTTTACCGCTGAATTCGCACTTTTTAGTTCGTTATGACGATATACTTCTACCTCTAGTAAAAAGCGTTTCTCTTCGAGGTACTCACCACTAAGTACTTGTTCAAGGCTTGCTTCAAATCCTTCTGGATTTAAGTCAGTTAAAAAGCCTAAATTTCCTCTGTTAACACCAATTACCGCTATATTAAAACGTGCCAGTACTCGAGCGGCACCTAACATATTGCCATCACCACCAACTACTATAGCTAAGTCTGCTTGTTCGCCTAAGTCGACTAATTTAACAAGTTTATCTTGAGGGATATCGTCTAACTGGCTTCCTGTACGTTTTTCTACTATTACCTCAAAACCTAACGCGAGTAAAAAAGTATGTAATCGCTGAAGTGTTGCTGCTGCACCAGGGTGATTAGGTTTACCAATAAGGCCAATAGTTTTAAAAGTTGAATCCATAATGTACGCACATAAAGAGTTAATATTCGTAGAGTAACCCAAAAGAGAAGTGTTTGAAAATACAGATTATAGCAATATTACAAACCTTCAATTTTATTGCTAATGAGTTAAGTAAGTGACTTGAATTACAACCAAATGCCCCGATATCTCTTTCATGCAACAAGATGTAGATAACATGAAACTAAACCCAAGAGATCAGCAAATTTTTTCAGCTGTTATGAACATGTACTGTAATGGTGAAGGCCTCCCAGTTCCGTCAACAAAAATTGCTAAACTTAAAGGTATGGCAGTGTGTTCGGCAACGGTACGTAACGCGATGGCTCGACTTGAAAAAATTGGCTTACTTTATTCGCCTCATACTTCTGCGGGCCGAGTCCCTACAACACAAGGGTTTGATTACTGGTTTGATGAATATTTTACGCTCGGTGATATTGCAAATTATTGGCAACCTGAGCAAGCACAATTAGTTGAACTAGCACACGGACTTAGTCAAAAGTATCAAGTGTGTTGTTGCGTTGGGTTACCCCAAGCAAGCTCTCAGCAAGTGTTTAGAGTAGAAGTACTTGATTTTGACTCAACGGATTGGCTTATTTTATTAATAGATAGAGCAGGGCAGAGTCATAATATTTGTATTGATAAACCGCATGACTCTTCAGATAGCGTACGTTATCAATTTGCTACGTGGTTAAATACCGTTTTTAGCCAGCAAACCCTAATGGAAGGCCTTTATAGAATGCAGGCTATGGCTAATACTGCACCTAATAATTGCCACGATTCATTAACTCAGTGGACGCGTCAGCTTAGCCAAAAGCTAGGTTCTGATAACAGCATTGTAGTGGGTGAAAACTATTTATATAAAAAAATAGACTGCGAACAAAATCTAAATATTGGCGTGTCGTTTTTAAATTTTGTTGAAGATAAGCTTGCCTTTAAAAATGGTGTATCGGTTTTAAATACGGGTAAATTACCTTTTACAGAGTGCGATGAACTTATTGTGCTTAGTGTTCCGTATTTTCAAAATCAAGAATACCAAAGCCGCTTTTGCGTAATTTGCCCTAAATCGGCGCAAATTGAAGAAATAATCCAAGAATTTAAATTATTAGAGTCATCTAACTCTTGAATCTTTTTATTCAATCCCCATAATTACCGCAGTTGTAAAGAATTGGAGCACGTATTTTATGTCTGAGCAGACAAAAAACCCTGAGCAAGAAGTAGAACTAAACGAAGAAGTAGCTCAAATGGAAGCTGATGTTGAAGCAGCAGTAGAAGCCGCAGAGCAACATGAAGCAGATCAAGAGCAAAGCCCTGAAGCTGAAATTGCGATGCTATATGCAGAGCTAGAAGCTGCAAAACAAACTATTGCTGATCAAAAAGACAGTGTAGTACGTGCAGCAGCTGACGTTGACAACATTCGTCGTCGCGCAGCACAAGATGTAGAAAAAGCTCACAAATTTGCACTAGAGAAATTTGCTAACGAATTACTACCAGTTATTGATAACCTAGAACGCGCTATTGAGTTTTCTGATAAAGAAAACGAAACATTAAAGCCGTTACTAGAAGGTATTGATATGACGGTTAAAAGCTTTAACGATGCCGTTGCTAAATTTGGCGTTGAAATTGTAAACCCACAAGGCGAGCAATTTAACCCAGATTTTCATCAAGCAATGTCTATTCAGCCAAGCAACGATGTAACGCCAAATACAGTATTAGCTGTAATGCAAAAAGGCTACACGTTAAATGGCCGTTTATTGCGCCCAGCAATGGTTATGGTTTCAAAAGCGGCTGATGCTTAATTTAGCCCTTTAACACGTTTAAAAAATGCCTCAAATTGAGGCATTTTTTTTGTCTAATTTGTAGTGAATTAACTGCACAAGCATAGTTAAAAGTACAGCACTAAACATCAAGCTCGAAAACGGAACAGAGCTTTTAGCGTGCATTAGCGCAAGTAGTGGTCCAACTAATGCGCCACTGCCAAAACGAAGTGTGCCAATTACAGCTGTGGCAGTTCCTGTGTTTTTTTCAAATTTCATTAATATTAGTGAGTCGGCATTACTTGCGGTCACCCCTAAACTCATCATCAACGGCGCAATGGCAGCCACAATATAATATAAAGAGAGGTGTAATAAACTAAAAGTTAGTAGCGCCAGCCCAGATATAAACCCGCAAGCAAGCCCTATATACAGCATCTTACGAGAGCCAATCCTTGGTACAATTCGGGTGTTTAAAAAGTTACCAAACATAAGTGCCATAACGTTAAAGGCAAATAACACACCAAACAATTGCTCAGATACTTTATATAAATCTAAATATATAAATGGTACTGAGGTTAAAAAGCAAAAAAAACCAAATGATACAAACATAGAGCTTAAAATGTCTGCTCGAGCATCTTTATTACTAAGCACGGTTTTATAGCTATCAAAAAATAGGGCTAGGCCTTTTTTCTCGTTTGTGTGAATGGGTATATCAATTAAATGCACTTGTACAAACGCAAGGATCACAAAACTGTAAGCTGCCAGTACTAAAAATATACTAGACCAAACAGAAAACCCTAATATAAATGAGCCAACAGAAGGAGCAACTAACGGCGCTACCATCATAATCATTGACACATACGACATACCTTTAGCCGTATTTTGCTGATATATATGCCTAATTACACCTGGCACAACCACTGTGGCTGCTGCACCTGTAAATGCTTGCACAGCCCTTAGTGCCCAAAAGGTATGTATTTCAGTGGTAAATGCCAGTGCTACAGAGCTTATACTAAACAAAGTTAAGCCAATACGCGCGAGTTTTCTGCGGCCAATTTGATCGGCTATAGGGCCAAAAAATAACATACCTAATGAGTAACCCGCCAAATAGATACTTAACGAAATTTGTACATTTGGCATGCTGGTTTGTAAATCGTTCGCAATTACCAGCATGGCGGGTAAATACATATCTATTGCCAAAGGAGTAATTGCCACAATACTGGCTAATAAAGGTAATAAAATACGGGTATTAAAAGACGAGGCTGAGGCGTCCATGAATAAACTCAACAATCACTAAAAACAAGGCCTATAGTGTAACAGGGCATTGGGGGTGTATAAACTTAGCTTGCTAAGTTAATAAAAATAAATTATCAAGCAATACAGTGCAAAGATTCTAAACTGGCACTGTGTTTGCTATTCTACACACAATAAAAAATAACGACTTGAGAGAAAATACCATGAAAAAACTAGTACTTGCCGTATTAGCAACTGCAGTTTTAGCAGGCTGTAAAACATCACCAACAGGACGTACGCAAATTGCACTTTATTCAGATCAACAAATGAGTGAAATGGGCACCGCTAGCTTTGCCGAAATGAAAACGTCTCAGCCAATAAATAAAGATGCTAAAACAAATTCTTATGTAAATTGTATTGCTGAAAAAGTAGTCGCTGTTTTACCTCAAGAATATGCGTCGCAAAATTGGGAAGTAGTGGTATTTGAAGATGAATCTGCTAACGCTTTTGCACTACCTGGTGGTTATATTGGTGTACATACGGGCTTATTAAAAATAGCCACCAATCAAGACCAGTTAGCAACAGTATTAGGGCACGAAGTCGGGCACGTAATAGCAGAGCACTCTAATGAGCGTGTTTCACAAAGCTCAATTTTAGATACTGGAATGCAATTAGGTAGCGCTGCACTTGAAATGGGCAATATTCAATACCGTAACGAAATAATGCAGGGTCTAGGGTTAGGCGCACAATACGGTGTTGTTTTACCTTTTAGCCGCTCACATGAATCTGAAGCAGACGAAATTGGTTTAGATTTAATGGCTCAGGCCGGTTTTAACCCACAAGAGTCGGTAACGCTTTGGCAAAATATGAGCGCCGCAGGCAGCGGTACAACCCCTGAGTTTTTATCTACTCACCCAGCGCCAAGTAACCGCATTAAAAATTTACAAGCGCAAATGAGCAAAGCTCTTAGTGAGCAAAGCACCGCTAAATCTCAAGGCAAAAACCCGCAGTGCACACTGTAGTTATGCGTTTTATTAGTTAAAGTTGTACACGTTTAGTATTAATGCGTAATTAATATAAAACCCCTGTAAGTATTTTACCTACAGGGGTTTTGTTTTATTTTTTAAGCGTGGTTATTCAGCAGCAAGTGCTTGTTTAAATACAGTTTTAAAGCGTTCAAAATCTTCTATTTGTGGTAAATGCCCTAAATTATCAAGCTCATATAATTTAGCATTAGGGATAAGCGATGCAGCATTTTTGCCTAATTTATCGTAACGGCCGAGCTCATAATCTACACCGTCTTTTTTCCAGTTTCGGCCGGGCCCTGTTCTATCGCGGGTGCCAATAATTAACTTAACTGGCACAGTAAAGTCTTTAAATTCTGTAATTACCGGTTGTGTAAAAATCATATCGTACGTTTTAGCGTTAACCCACGCCATTTGCTCTTTATCTGGGCCTTGTATTTGCCCTGTAATAAAGTCGGTTAATGCTGAGTATGTGGCGTTCCACTTTCCATCGTAATAGTTTTTTTGTTGATAACGTTTAACACCTTCAGGTGTTTTTGCTAATTCGTTTTTATAGAAAAAATTAGTATCTTTGTAATCTACATATTGTAAGTAGTTTTCAAGCCCTATTGGGTTAAGTAAAATTAGTTTAGTTGTTGTGCTTGGGTACATTAATGCAAAGCGACTTGCCAACATACCGCCCATAGAATGGCCAACTACAATCGTTTCTTTTAAATTAAGAGAGTCAATTAACGCATGTGTATGATGGGCAAGGGCAGCAAAAGAATATTGATAGTTGGTGGGTTTAGATGATTTACCAAAGCCAATTTGATCAGGAATTAACACGCCAAAGCCAAGTGATTGTAGGTACTGCGCTGTAGTCGTCCAATAATCAGCATTAAAGTTTTTACCGTGCATAAGCGTTACAGTAGGCATATTTTCTTTGGTAGGCTTTAGGTAAATATACGCCATTTTAAGAGACTGCTTTTGTGATTCAACGCTAAAGTAATTTACTTTAAAATCATATTGATAACTGCTTAAAAGCGCATCGTAAGATAGAGACTCTGTATTTACTTCACTGCTTGCTAAAGCATTATTAGTTAAAGCTAACAAAGCAGAAAAACAAATAACTTTAATCGATGACATGTTGATACTCCTAGTAAGGCAAGCGTGTGGCTTAAATGAAGTACGACAATAGCTAAGTATTAAACACTGTTCAATTAAATACTTTTCATGGCATAAAAAAAGGAGCACTTAATAGGGCTCCTTTTTATGTAATTTTAACGCAGTGTGATTGCTTAAAATGTCCACTCTACATGTATTTGCGGAACTGACTCTGTGACCTCAGTACCTAGCTTGTTGTGCCAGTATTGAAGCTCCATACCAAGTAGTAAGGTATTTTCTTTCATTTCAAATGCATGACCCATATCCCATACTAAAATAGGCTGTGCGAGTATCCACGCTTCTACATCGTTACCAAATTCGTCTTCACGTTCAGCAATATATTCGGCGTGGCCTTTAAAGCTAAATTTTTGTGAGCCAATAGTAAAAGGGTATTCAAAAGCAACATCAAGCATCCAGCTATTTGTTTCAATAGGTGCGCCGCCTTTGGCTACACCTTCACTGTCGTCAATGTAGGCTGTTACTAACGTTTGAAAAAAGTTAAACCCGGGTACATCCCAGCTTAACTTAACGCCCGGCAAGTATTTCATCATTTTAGCGTCGCCAGCTACGTTAATACCGCCGGTAAGGCCAACATCTAATAATGCGCCTGCGCCAATTTTTTCACCGCTAATGGCCGATAAGCTTACCGTAGAATACCATTCGCCGTAAAAATCGCTATCTTGATAGCCGTCAGTTGTATCGTCTTTACTGTAATCGATAAAAAAGAAGTTATCGCCGTAATCGTAACCCGATGCATGTTGAATAGAGTAAACAGTGGTATCCGACTCTTGCTCAGTAAATGGGTTTTTTTGATCGCCATTATTAATATGTAATGCTGTGCTGCTCCAATTAGCGGCAAAAGCAGAAGACGATAAAGCAATTGATGAAAGGGTAACGAGAGGAAGTAATTTTTTAAATTTCATATCTGTATTTAACTATAATTTTAGTGACACGCGAAGGCGCGCATTATAGCAAAAGTGATTGATATGTAGAGTGTTATTTTAACATATGTTGCAGCTTACTTGTTTAGCTGCAACATATAAAGACTCGTTTGTTATGCTTTGTTGCGGCGCAAACAGATTATAGTAATTGCCGTAAACGCTAAAATAAAGCAGTAGTATGATGAAGTAGATACTTCCCACGGGCTAATTTTAAATGTAGCACCGAGTAATAAGGCTTGTGCGCCATAAGGCAGTGAACCCTGCGTTACACAGGCAAATATATCAAGTAAACTTGCAGAGCGCTTACCGCTTATTTCGCCGTCATCAGCAAGCTTTTTAGCAATAGGGCCGGCAACAATAATAGAAACCGTATTATTAGCTATACACACATTACTTGTTAAAACTAAAGCCGCAATACCTAGTTGATCAGCCACTTTACGATGCCATTTAGCGATTATTTTAGTAATCGCTTGAATTTTTTGAGCAATATAATCAAGGCCGCCATTAATACGAATAAATTCAGATAAGCCACCAATAAACATAGAAAGTAAAAATATTTCCTGCATATCAGTAAAGCCTTTGTATATGTCTTTTACAAAGCTTGCACCTTCATAGCTGCCGGTAAAGCCCATTAAAGCAGCAAAAACAATACCGCTAAATAACACTACAAATACGTTCATACCCGCAACAGCCAGTATTAAAATAAAGGCATACGGCAGTACTAATAACAAATCGTAATCTTTCGTTTCTACGGCTTGTGGTGCAGGTGTTAAATATAATAATAACGCGATGGTGAGAACGGCTGCGGGCACGGCTATTTTTAAGTTTTCTTTAAATTTATCTTTCATTTCACAGCCTTGCGTACGAGTAGCTGCAATAGTGGTATCAGAAATAATAGATAAGTTATCGCCAAACATAGCGCCAGATACAATAGTACCGGCCATTAATGCAGGGTCGATGCCTGTTTTAATAGATACCGCATAAGCTATTGGGCCTATAGCACCAATAGTACCCATTGAAGTACCCATAGCCGTAGATACAACCGCAGCAATTAAAAATAAGCCTGGTAGTAACAAAGCGGGAGGAATAAGCGATAAACCTGCGTTTACAACAGCATCAACACCACCGGTTGCACTTGCCACAGCCGAAAAGGCACCCGCAAGTAAGTATATTAAACACATGGTAATAATGTTGTTGTGTCCAGCACCTTTAATAAAGGTTTCTACACATTGATTTACCGTGCCTTTATTTAAAATAAACGCAAGCATAATGGCTGGCAAAATAGCAACAGGTGCGGGGAGTTGGTAAAACGCGTAATCAACCCCTTGCGATTGCAAGTATAAACCTGAGCCTAAAAATAGCGCTACAAAGGTAAGTAGGGGGAGTAAAGAAAGTATTGCTTTGTTTTTATTAAATGATGGCTGCATCATATTCCTCATAACCAGTAAAATTTATCACAGCCAAAACTCCTCTTTTAGCTGAATTTAGCAGTACAACTTTTTATTTTAAAAAGTTGTTAGCCGCAGCGTCCGCAAGCCAAAGACCAAATCGACGCGAAAGAGAAGTTTAAATGTATAGATGGCTAAAGTAAACTGGTATTGTTATTATTATAAAATTAAAAGGTCACCTGACTATTGCATGACTTTTAGATAATATCTATAAAGCAACGCGATTTTCAGCGATTAATATTTATCCAGCTGCATAAAAATACCCACCTGCGTATTTTGCAATGTCCGGATATATGGCTAATAAACGGATTCAAATTAAATTAGGTAAAAACCATGACTACAAATCGAATAGGTGTTTTTGGTGCTAACGGCAGAATGGGCTTAGCCTTATTAGAAGCCGCGACAATTAAAGAGCAAACACAACTTACAGGCGCATACGTTCGTAGCAGTTCATCGTTATTAGGTATTAATGTAAATCAAGTAAATAGTGCAGCCGATAGCGCTGTAAGCTTTAGTGTTGAAAGCGAAGTGAATAATGTAGATGTGTTAATCGACTTCACATTGCCACAAGGTATGCGTAATCACTTAAAAACAGCGGTTGCGCAAAAGCTACCTATGGTAATTGGTACCACAGGGCTGAACGCTGATGATATGGCGCTTTTGAACGATGCGGCAAAGCACATTCCGATTGTATTTGCCCGCAATTATAGTGTTGGCGTAAACGTGCTATTAAATTTGGTACAAACAGCAGCTACTAAGTTTGGCGATGATTTAGATATAGAAATATTTGAAGCGCACCATCGTCATAAAATAGATGCACCATCGGGTACTGCTTTAGCTATTGGTGAATCAATTGCAGATGCAAAGGGCTGGAACCATGACGATGTTGCAGTATACGACCGCAGCCAAGTAGAAACGGCTAAATCGCAAAATGAAATAGGTTATTCGGTACTAAGAGGTGGAGATATAGTAGGTGAACATACCGCATACTTTGCCACAATGGGCGAAAGGCTCGAATTAACCCACAAAGCAAGTTCAAGAATGACCTTTGCACTAGGTGCTGTAAGGGCTGCATGCTGGTTGCAAAATAAACCGGCAGGACTTTATGATATGCAAGATGTGCTTGATCTTAAGTAGTTTAGTTACTTTTTTACCTGTTTGGGTCTAATTTCACCTAAAGCGACTTGTTTGTAACAATTTACCAAATAGTGTTAGACCTAAATAGTAACTTAATGTAGAATGCAGCCAATTTGCCAAAAATTACTAAATGCGTGTTTCCAATTATACCCAAGTGGCTAGTAAAACCAGGGGTTTCAGTGGGAATGAAAAGAGTTTTAGGCAAGAAAAAATGATTGAAGGTTTAGCGTTTTATATCGGCATCATTTAAGACTGCGTAAAACAATTTAAGCTCACAAAAATCTGGTTTTGACGATCCCTCTGGGTATTGGCGGGGTGCTAAGCAATTGCTTACTCCCGTTTTTTACTGTTAGGAGGTTTAACTTGACTAAATCCGCTCTGTTAGTCCTAGAAGACGGCACAGTGTTTCGCGGTACTGCAATCGGCGCTGACGGCATGTCAGTCGGTGAAGTAGTATTCAATACGTCTATGACTGGTTATCAAGAAATTTTGACTGATCCATCATACGCGGAACAAATCGTAACTTTGACGTACCCACATATCGGTAATACGGGTACCAACAGCGAAGACGAAGAAGCGAATCAAATATGGGCTAAAGGCCTAGTGATCCGTGATTTGCCACTGCTAGCAAGTAACTTTCGTAACGAGCAATCGTTAGATGATTACTTAAAAGAACGTAATATTTTAGGTATTGCGGACATCGACACCAGAAAGCTAACACGTATTCTGCGCGACAAAGGCGCACAAAACGGGTGTATTGTCGCTGGTAGCGAGCTAGACGAAAACAAAGCGTTAGAAGCCGCGCAAGCCTTCCCAGGTTTAAAAGGTATGGATTTAGCAAAAGTTGTCTCAACCAAGGAAAATTTTGAGTGGCGCGAATCAAGCTGGGCATTAGGCGAAGGATTTAAAACCCTAGATACCGCTGATGAAAAGTTTCATGTTGTTGCCTACGACTTCGGTGTTAAACGTAATATATTACGTATGCTAGTTGATCGCGGTTGTAAATTAACCGTCGTGCCAGCGCAAACCTCAGCAGCCGATGTGCTTGCTTTAAACCCAGATGGTATATTCCTATCTAATGGCCCTGGCGATCCTGAGCCATGTACTTACGCTATTGATGCAATTAAAGCCTTTTTAGAAACCGACACGCCTATTTTTGGTATCTGTTTAGGTCATCAGTTATTAGCCCTTGCCTCAGGTGCTAAAACAGCAAAAATGAAATTTGGCCACCACGGTGGTAACCATCCAGTAAAAGATCTAGACCGTGACGTAGTAATGATCACCGCACAAAACCATGGTTTTGCTGCAGATGAAGCGTCATTACCAAGTAACTTACGTGCTACGCACAAATCGTTATTTGACGGCACGCTTCAAGGTATTCATCGTACAGATAAACCAGCGTTTAGCTTTCAGGGTCACCCAGAAGCAAGCCCAGGCCCGCACGATGCAGCCCCATTATTTGACCACTTCATCGACTTGATGCAAGCGCGTAACAACTAATTTAACTGGAGTAATAATGCCAAAACGTACCGACATAAAAAGCATTCTTATCTTAGGCGCAGGCCCAATTGTAATTGGTCAAGCTTGTGAATTTGATTACTCTGGTGCTCAAGCGTGTAAAGCACTTAGAGAAGAAGGCTATAGAGTTATATTAGTTAACTCAAACCCTGCAACTATCATGACCGACCCAGAAATGGCCGATGCAACGTACATCGAACCAATTCACTGGGAAGTGGTAGAAAAAATTATTGAAAAAGAAAAGCCAGATGCAGTACTCCCTACAATGGGTGGACAAACAGCGTTAAACTGTGCGCTTGATTTAGACAAGCACGGTGTACTGGCTAAGCACGGCGTTGAGCTAATTGGCGCAACAGCTGATGCAATCGACAAAGCAGAAAACCGCGAACGCTTTGACGTAGCAATGAAGAACATTGGCCTTGAATGTCCTCGTGCTGAAATTGCTCATTCAATGGAAGAAGCTAAAGATACAATGAGCCGTATTGGCTTACCGTGTATCATTCGTCCTTCTTTCACCATGGGTGGCACCGGCGGCGGTGTTGCTTACAACATGGAAGAGTTTGAAGAGATTTGTGAGCGCGGTTTAGACTTATCGCCAACGAACGAATTATTGATTGATGAATCACTGATTGGTTGGAAAGAGTACGAAACAGAAGTTGTTCGTGACAAAAAAGACAACTGTATCATTGTGTGTACTATTGAAAACTTTGACCCAATGGGGGTGCATACAGGCGACTCAATCACGGTTGCTCCAGCACAAACATTAACCGACAAAGAATACCAAATTATGCGTAATGCCTCTATGGCAGTGCTGCGTGAAATTGGTGTTGAAACCGGTGGTTCTAACGTACAGTTTGGTATTAATCCAGAAGATGGCCGTATGGTTATCATTGAGATGAACCCACGTGTATCACGCTCATCTGCACTTGCTTCTAAAGCAACGGGTTTCCCAATTGCTAAAATTGCAGCAAAACTAGCAGTAGGCTACACGCTTGATGAGCTTCAAAACGATATTACTGGCGGTAAAACACCAGCGTCTTTTGAGCCTTCAATTGATTACGTTGTAACTAAAATACCTCGCTTTAACTTTGAAAAATTTGCCGGTGCTAACGACCGTTTAACAACGCAAATGAAATCAGTAGGCGAAGTAATGGCAATTGGTCGTAACCAACAAGAGTCATTACACAAAGCATTACGTGGTCTTGAAGTTGGCGCAACGGGTTTTAACCCAATTGTGGCACTTGATGACCCTAAAGCACGTGAAAAAATAATTCGTGAATTACGCGAGCCAGGCGCCGAGCGTATTTGGTATATTGCTGATGCAATGCGCCATGGTATGAGCGTTGAAGATGTTTACGAACTGACTAAAGTTAACCGCTGGTTCTTAGTGCAAATTGAAGACATTTTAAAAGACGAAGCTAAAATTAGTGACGTAGGTATGGCTGGCTTAAATGCAGACTTTTTACGCAAACTTAAGCGTAAAGGTTTTGCCGACCCGCGTATTGCTGAAATTGCCGGTGTTTCTGAAGCTGAAATTCGTAAAAAACGTCATCAACTAAACATTGTGCCAGTGTACAAACGTGTTGATACGTGTGCAGCAGAATTTAGCTCAGACACAGCTTACATGTACTCATCGTACGATGAAGAGTGTGAAGCAAACCCAACAGACAAAGACAAAATCATGGTTATCGGTGGCGGTCCTAACCGTATCGGCCAAGGTATTGAATTTGATTACTGTTGTGTACACGCAGCCCTTGCGCTTCGTGAAGACGGCTACGAGACCATCATGGTTAACTGTAACCCTGAAACGGTATCTACCGATTACGACACATCTGATCGTTTATACTTTGAGCCAATTACGCTTGAAGACGTACTAGAAATCGTCCGTGTTGAAAAACCAAAAGGCGTAATCGTGCAGTACGGTGGTCAAACACCACTTAAATTAGCGCGTGAGCTTGAAGCGAATGGCGTGCCAGTGATTGGTACTTCACCTGATGCGATTGACCGTGCAGAAGACCGTGAGCGTTTCCAACAGTTAGTAGAGCGTCTTGATTTACTACAGCCAGAGAACGCAACGGTAACATCAACTGAAGAAGCACTACTTAAATCAGTTGAAATTGGTTTCCCACTGGTTGTGCGCCCATCGTACGTATTAGGCGGCCGCGCAATGGAAATTGTATACGACGAGCAAGATTTACGTCGCTACATGACCGAAGCTGTACAAGCCTCTAACGAAGCTCCAGTATTACTTGACCGTTTCTTAGATAACGCAATTGAAGTTGACGTTGATGCAATTTGTGACGGCGAGCAAGTAATTATTGGCGGTATCATGGAGCACATTGAGCAAGCGGGTGTTCACTCAGGTGACTCAGCATGTTCATTACCAGCACATTCTTTATCTCAAGAAGTGCAAGATGTAATGCGCAAGCAAGTAACCGATATGGCACTTGAGCTTGGCGTAGTTGGCTTAATGAATACACAGTTTGCTGTAAAAGATGGCAAAGTGTACTTAATTGAAGTTAACCCGCGTGCAGCACGTACAGTACCGTTTGTATCAAAAGCAACCGGTGTTGCACTTGCAAAAGTAGCTGCGCGTTGTATGGCAGGTCAGTCTTTAGCAAGCCAAGGCATTACTAAAGAAGTCATTCCTCCATATTACAGCGTTAAAGAAGTAGTTTTACCATTTGCTAAGTTCCAAGGTGTGGATCCTATCCGTGGCCCAGAGATGCGTTCAACAGGTGAAGTGATGGGTGTTGGCGATACTTTCGCCGAAGCGTTCGCTAAAGCACAATTAGGTGCAAGCAACACTTTACCACGCGGTGGTCGCGCGTTACTATCTGTACGTAATAGCGATAAGCCTCGTATTGTAGAATTAGCCAAAACCATGACAGACCTCGGTTTTGAAATTGATGCAACCGGTGGCACTGCTGAAGCCCTAAAAGCAGCTGGTATTGAAGTACGCCGTGTAAACAAAGTATATGAAGGCCGCCCGCATATTCTTGATAACATCAAGAATAAAGAGTACAGCTATATCGTAAATACCACCGAAGGTCGCCAAGCGATCGAAGATTCGAAGGTGTTGCGTCGTGGTGCATTGCAAAACAAAACCAACTACACGACAACCTTGAACGCGGCATTTGCTAACTGTACTGCTAACCAAGCAGACGACCGTAGTAAAGTGACGTCAGTTCAAGAGCTACACCAGCGATTGAACTAAGGAAATGTACCAAGGCCATTAAGGCCTTGGTGTTAAGTGAGAAAAGTATGCAATCAATTCCGATGACAGTTCGTGGCGCAGATTTACTGCGCAAAGAGCTTAACGAATTAAAAACAGTTACCCGTCCTAAAATCGTAAATGATATTGCGATTGCACGTGAACATGGTGACTTAAAAGAAAACGCTGAATACCACGCAGCGCGTGAGCAACAGGGTTTTTGTGAAGGTCGTATTCAAGAAATTGAAGCGAAGCTTTCGAATGTGCAAATTATCGACGTAACTAAAATGCCTAATACGGGTAAAGTTATTTTTGGCACTACAGTGACTATCGTAAATGTAGAAACTGATGCCGAAGTAAAATACCGTATTGTAGGGGATGATGAAGCAGATATTAAAAACAACTTAATTTCTGTTAATTCGCCTATCGCGCGCGGTTTAATTGGTAAACAAACAGATGATGCTGTAACCATTAAAACGCCAAAAGGCGACGTTGAGTACGAAATCATTGACGTTGAGTATCTTTAATATTTAGCTCACTGTAATGTTTAAATAAAAACCGATGCATTTGCATCGGTTTTTTTATGTCTTAAATAAATAGCTATACTAATACCAATCCGCAATATTACTTAATCATTTTCAGGGGCTAAACGTGTCGCTATCTGCGTTAAAAAATTCTCATTTAGAACAACTAAATAGCGAATTTTTTGCCTTGCTATCAACACGTTTATCCATCCTCAAAATAGATCA
>NZ_PNCW01000420.1:0-202 GCF_005886985.1 Pseudoalteromonas sp. S3178
GATGTGAATGTCCGTTGTATATTTACTGACCCCAGCGACGCTCAAACAGTAGCGCGCAGACGTTAAGTCAATCACTCGACTCTCACCGACCACTTCTTCAGGTAGCAATTTTAGCGCCCGTAAATAATTACGTTCGCACAGCGTGATGTAACGGGGCAGAGATTGAATATACTGCTTTGAGCTCAGCACTTGTGTCAAAAAT
>NZ_PNCW01000421.1:0-219 GCF_005886985.1 Pseudoalteromonas sp. S3178
TTGAAAAGCATGGGCTATATCAGCTTTGGTTTGTAAGTCATCGCCTTCAGAGCGAATGGTATTAGCAGCAGCCGTTTTTAAGCCACTAAAACTAAAATCAAGCCCAGGTTTATCAGTCATTGGTCTCGGAAATATAAACTTCTTTGCAATACCTTGCTCAGCTAGCTTCGCTAAACGCGGACCACCACGGTAATCAAGCCCTAGTAACTTAGCCGTTTT
>NZ_PNCW01000422.1:0-269 GCF_005886985.1 Pseudoalteromonas sp. S3178
ACTGGATGGCGCACGAAGGTTCAGCTAAAAAATTGCTCGACACATTTAGACGTACCGACACCCCAAATCAAACGCTGATTTTATCAGGCGACGTGCATTATTCGTTTTGTTTTTCAGTGCAAAAGCGTTTTGGCGATCACCCCAACAGAATTTGGCAGCTCACAGCCAGTGGCATTAAAAACGAGTTCCCGCGTAAGCTAATAAATGTGCTTGATAAGCTCGACTCCATTTTATATGGCCCTAAAAGTCCGCTTAACTTTTTTACCAAA
>NZ_PNCW01000423.1:0-265 GCF_005886985.1 Pseudoalteromonas sp. S3178
AAGACGGCTCTATGATTGGCTTGAACAAAGACATTTTGTGCCAGTATGTAGAATATATAACAAATACACGTATGACGGCTGTTGGACTACCCACACAATTTGAAAACAAGTCAAACCCAATCCCTTGGATCAATGCTTGGCTAATTTCTGATAACGTGCAAGTTGCTCCCCAAGAAGCTGAGATTAGTTCTTACCTTGTTGGTCAAATCGACGCTAAAGTAGACGCATCTGATTTTGGTGATTTTGATTTATAATGGTTGAAAAG
>NZ_PNCW01000424.1:0-256 GCF_005886985.1 Pseudoalteromonas sp. S3178
ACCTTCTGAACACCCTTTTTCGCATCATCCGCAGATGTTTTCAGTGCGAAGTTTTCAGGTAACAAGGTATTTACACTAGGAAGAGCTAAATCGAAATTTGCCTCTTCTTTCCATTTATCAAAATCGCTGCGCTTTAAGTCTACAATCTGATATTCACCATCATAGAAGTGTAGTTTTGCATCAGTAGGTTCATCTTTACTGATATACCATACCAGCATTTGATCAGGTGTTAATTGCTTCAAGACGGCATTAACAG
>NZ_PNCW01000425.1:0-354 GCF_005886985.1 Pseudoalteromonas sp. S3178
AATAGTAGACTTATACAGTGATAGGTGGGAAATCGAACTTGGCTATAGAGAGATGAAGCAAACCTTGTTAAATAGCCACTTTACGCTACGTAGCAAAAAACCAGACATGATAGTGCAAGAGCTGTGGGGCGTATTACTTAGCTATAACTTGCTCAGATATCAGATGGTGAAAATGGCGCAGACAAAGCCAGGGATATATGCGAAACACCTTAGCTTTACGACGTGCGCAATAAGTATTATTAACTTAATTCAAACGATGTTTATAGAGAATGCTGGACGGATCCCCAAGTCAATTGAGCAATTACAAGCTCAAGTCGAACATCACATATTACCGATAAAACGGGAACGCTCGTA
>NZ_PNCW01000426.1:0-247 GCF_005886985.1 Pseudoalteromonas sp. S3178
TAAAAGAAGTTGCGCTTCATAAAGGCAATGTCAGTGAATTTGTTCACCCGCTGGTTGCCAAAGCTTTAGAGGAAAAACTACACGGATGAAAAAGTGCCTATTATCCCTAGCCGTATTGGTTGGTACTTATGCGCACGCTTCACCTTGGATAGAGGTGTCGCAAAGTGAGCTTAAACACAGCATAGATTTACTGGTTGCAGAAGGCGTGATAAATCGTCCAGTTAATCAATATCCTCTGCTGTGGAGC
>NZ_PNCW01000427.1:0-335 GCF_005886985.1 Pseudoalteromonas sp. S3178
TTAGCCGAAGTCAGCTAGTTAACATTTCTAAACTCTTGCAATGCAATATTCCCACGCGACTGCAAACCGTTGAATGGCATATTTGCAAAGAGCAACCTTATGTCGTTGTTGATATTGAAACCACCGGTGGCAATAAAGAGTTTGATCGCATTACCGAGGTAGCCATGGTAAAAGTCGTTAACGGCGAGGTTGTTGCTAAATGGCAATCACTTGTTAATCCGATGCGTCGTATCCCACAAAAAATCACTGAACTGACAGGGATCACTCAAGCAATGGTAAGTGATGCTCCGAGTTTTTTTGAAATTTTGGAGCAAGTTGAGCTGTTTAGCCAAGGT
>NZ_PNCW01000428.1:0-269 GCF_005886985.1 Pseudoalteromonas sp. S3178
CATGTAGCGCTTACATCACTCTGAAAACTTTGCTCAGTAAAACTCACACCCCCGCCGACAATATTTATAACAAATTGTTTTTATTGCACTTTTATTTTGGTTCATTTATTGCTGTTAATTTCTAAATTTTATATGAAGGAAACGAGCAATGACCAAGTGTCCATTAACCACCACAGCTGGTAATCCAATCGCCGATAATCAAAATAGTTTGACCGCAGGCCCTAGAGGCCCCTTATTGGTTGAAGATTACCAGTTAATCGAAAAACTTG
>NZ_PNCW01000429.1:0-356 GCF_005886985.1 Pseudoalteromonas sp. S3178
CAAGGTTGGATGTATGTTGATGAATCAAGCAATGGCGCTACCAGAGGGTTTTATCAAGCTGGCAACTGGCTAAAACTACACAATCGCAACTTTAAGGTCTCAGTTGGTTCAGTGGAGTTTTCATTTAACCCGAGCAAGTTAGATTGTACGCAAGGCATGACTTTCAACTTAACAGTGGGTGAAGACAGCGTCGCAGCGTTTAAACCAAACTGTGATGACTTGCTGAATGCGTCTGTCACTTACCCAGTAGAATACTATTTTGATTTAATTCCCGACGTTGTTAAACCCAAAGTAGAGGTTCCGCTTGATCCACTAGGATTACTAAAGCTAGGCGTTAAATTTGGAGCAGGCATTGA
>NZ_PNCW01000043.1:0-55658 GCF_005886985.1 Pseudoalteromonas sp. S3178
CTGCAAATTCAACCATCAAAGGTAAACACGCCCTAAATATGAGTAAATATTTTTACTAACTGAAATTTAAAACACAGCAAGCTCACAACTTGTATACAAGTTAATAACAAAATAAGGGGCGTTACAGATCATTATTTTACTAACGCAGTGGGTAAAACGTGTTTGAAGCCATAAAAACAACAATTAAGTTAGTAAAAAATTGATCTACTTAGGATATGTAAGGATTGTTGAGGCTATTGGTTGGCAACAAGATCAGAATTTTACCAACTTAAGTATCTGCCAGATCACTATTTAACTAACTAAACAGCACTGGCAGATCATTATTATACTAGCTAATTAAAAGCACCTAAAAGCTTTGTAAGCTGTTCTAAACGCTTATCAGTCATAACTTTATTATCTATTTTAATAGAAACATCACCGCTTTTAATATTACGCTGTACTGATATAAATTTGTTTTCAAGGACTGCTTCACGTTTTGGAGCAACTTCAGGCTCTGCAGTTAGGCGCTTAGTTATAGCCATAGCACGCTTGTCGTCGCTTGTAATAGCATTAAGCTCTTCATCGTTAGCAAGTGCATTAACAAGCTGGTTAAACGCAGCTTCGTCTCGCTCCTTTGCAATTACCAGCTTTTTAGCTACTTCACGACCTACATGATTAGCTGTAGGATAAAGTGAAATAACATCAGCAGGAATTTGCTCATATGCTTTTACCGCATCAGCAATCGCAGTGTGTGAAACACCTTCAATGGTCGCTATTTCACGGTACGAGCCTTTTTTACCTTGCTCAATTAATTCATTTTTAGTTTGCTGATAAGCTTGGCCGAGTTCCCATAAACTAGGCGCGATGTATTGATCAGACGACACAGCTAAAATTTTAGCATCTTGATCTGTAAAATCAGTAGAGCTAAGCACTAAGTAATCGGCGTTACCTAAAATACAAGCTTTTCGTCTACGTGAGCCTGCTAGTACTAAGCTAGTATCATTTTGCTCCCATAAAAGTGCAGGGTGTTGGTTACGACCATCTTCGCTAATAGCAGGTAATATATCCGATACCGACTTTTCGTTAAGCAGCGCTTGAACACGGCGGTTTTTACCATAAACCTGAGTACTTGCTTCAATATCGCTGTGTGGGATCACTTTACAAACTAGGGTAATTTCGCGCGTAGGATCACTAGGAGCAGGCATTCTAATTACATCGCCAGCGCTGGCTTGCTCTAAAAGTGCATCAAGACTGCTGTTACCTACAGCTGTTGCAAATGGATCTAAGCGGGTGTCGTTTTTACGTTTTCTAGCCATTTTTATTTAACATCCTTACTTAGGGGTATTGAGTGATGATTGAGTAGACTGCCAATTTGATCTAATTAACATTTCAAGTTCATCTACTACATCTTTGATATTTTCTTGAGCACGCATTAGTGACTCTCGGCTTGCTAAACTATCAGACGCTTTTTGATCAAAAATAGTATTAAAAGACGATGAACTAGCGGTAATTGCAGAGCTGTGATTAATTGGATAACTCATTACTTGGCGACCAAAAGCACTACGAACATCTTTTACTATATCGCGTTGAGAGTGATTACCTTTTACATAGTTGGTCACTAAAAATTGCATAAAGTCCCAACCGTTATGGCCTAAGGCTGCAACAGTATGATAAATCTCACCTAATCGTTTTAAGTATTTATTGTTAGCATCAAAATCAACAGCTTCTGGATGAACAGGAATAAGCATAGCAGTAGATGCCATTAAGGCGTTATAAAACATAAAGTTAAGGGTAGGGGCTGTATCAATTAATATAATGTCAAACTCATCTTTAACGGGGGCTATTACTTTTTCAAGTAACTTATGATAATGGCGAGTTTGCTCATAATTAGAGGTGTCTTTGAGTAAAGTAGCAGTTTCATGCTCAAAATAAAAATCGTCCATACCTGATGGTAAAACACGAATATTAGGAATATGGGTTGGTAAAAATGAATTAGAAACAAACTCTGGCCAAGTTTCACCTTCGTCTAAATCAATACAATCACGCATTAAATCGCCAACAGTAATTGGATCGTGCTCACTTGAAGGAAAGAAGCTTGAAGATGAACCTTGCGGATCTAAATCAATTATACCAATACGATAACGTTTGATATTTGTAGTTGCTAAAGCAGCTGCAATATTAACCATGCTAGTTGTTTTACCACAGCCACCTTTAAGCGAATTAATTACTATAACTTGTAATTTGTCGTCATCAGCACGGTGATCTGGCTTAATATCCATAATATCAGCCATAGCAAAAATGTTTACTAAAGTGTAAGCATAGTGGCCATTAGCACCGCGTTTTATATTAAGATCGTCAAAATCACCGTTATCATGTCGTCTTTTTAGGGTACGATTATTACAACCTAGTAAATCAGCTGCTGCTTTTTGAGTGTAGGTTCTTAATTCTTTTTCTTCTGATTTAAGATGAGCGCGGTAATGTTGAATACGTCCTTCTAGTGATTTTTCAGCAACTTCGGCAGTTGCTTTTAAAAGCCGGTAGGTACTTAGCGCGTTATTATTGATAGACATACTTTCTTCCTCAAAGTTAGGCTGCAAGTATAATGTCCATTCAATTAGCTGTAAACAACTATTTAAGACGACATGCATTTTAATAACAAGACATTCAAAAATATTTTTACACCATTAATATTGCTTAGTATAAATAAAGAAGTTTAAAGGTGGTTAAATATATAAGGTAATAAAGGTTAAGGGTGTATAATCTAAATATAACTCTATGATTTTTATAAATAATATAAAAAAAAGCAGATCAGCTTTATACTTGGTTAAGATCAGATCTTTATCTACCCTTGGATCACCTTTTTACTAAGCTATATTTTAAATGTAGGGTTATGCACAAGTTACTCAATTAGTTATGAACAAAAACAGCTTGGCAGATCAACTTTTTACTAAGTAAATTATAAAGTTATGCACCAAGCAGTGCTTTAAAACGTGGCTTTAATTGGTATAGATCTGATCTGTAGTAAGTACAGATCAGATCTATGCTAACTCAATAAGTCTTTATCCACAGGGATAAAAAATTTAAGGCTAATTTGTCGTGCTAATTTTACAAAAAAACTAAATGTGATGGACAAAATAACACCTGAGTTAGTAAAAATTAGATTTATAACTGTACTGTTAGTAAAATAGTGATCTAAAATCATGATAAATACATTAACCTTAGTAAAATAATGATCTGAACATTTTATTTAAACTCGGATCACTTTTATACTAACTTAAACATTTAACTTTTGTCGTTTTATGTGTTGTTATTAGCTGTCGCAATAAAAATGGAAATAAGAACAATGAGCCGAAAGGTCAACATCTCGGTAGATAACTTGCCCGATACACTAAGGGGCCAAATCCACGGGGTGGAAAGTGCAATCGATAACGAAAGTTTAGCACTGTTTACAGATAATAAAGATGTGCGAATTTCAATCGAAAATGCAGCTCATGGATTACGTGCTTACTCTAACACATTTAATCATTATGATTTGTGGGGTCGCTTTGTACGTTCTGGCCATAAAAAATTGCCATTAGAAGAAGCTCCTAAAAAAACAATAATAACGCGTAAAATATCTGAAAAAGTAGATGGTATTTTATATGATGGCGAAATAAAAATAACTCCTGCTGTTGTTAGTACGCGCAAAGATGGTGAAGACGTTGAATATTTAGTATGGCCATCAGATAGAGAAGAAAAAGTTGAGCGCGCACTTATTCGTTTAGCCTCTAAAGGTAAAATAGTAAAAATTAATTTTAAGTCCGGTATTCAATATGCTGTCGTTTTTTCTATGAACGAATTAGCACAGGAGCTTAAAGCGGTTGGGCAGTCAATGCCTTATCCAGCAATCAAAGAATCATTAGAAGCACTTCAAGGTTCTAAGCTTTCATTTAAATATTCTGCTACCGACACTAAGAATTCAGACATTGACGATTCTTTTTATGAGTCAAATATGAATTTTTTATCGTCGCTACACTTTAGTGGTAAAAAAGGTCAAGGTGGCAATGTTAAATGTGTTGCATGTTTAAATGCCTTTGTTCATAACATGATTGATAACCTTGAATACAAAGGATATTACTTTAATAGCGCGCAAGAATTAAAACGCGGCTTATCACGTTGGATGATGTTACGTTTGTATCATCTTTGGCGATATGCGGCGCCAGGTAAAACGTATCATTTTAGATTACTTTCTATTATGGAAAAATATGGCTCTATTTATTCTACCGATGACATTACTGAGAATAAATTAAAGGCATTACGTCGTGATATGACTACGACAATGAAAGATTTGATCGAAAAAGGGGCTATATCTGAATACAGCATCACAAATGTAAAAGATGATAAAACCGGAAATATTATCGACTACACATATGAAATGCATCCATCGGATCAATTTTGCGACGAGATACTTACATTAAACAAACACAATAAACGCATAGAAATTCAAGGCGGTAAACGTATTGTTGAGAATGCAGTTTTAATTGATGAAGATAAAATTGAAGAAATAGTAGAAAAATAAAAAGCTTTATTTTAAACAATTAAACACCAAACCAAAAAGGCCACATTATGTGGCCTTTTTAACATAATCATTATTTGTCTACTTGCTCTAAATATAACCGATCGACTAAAAAATCATACTCTCGCTTACGTGGGTGAGCATCTGGCTTTTGATAATCAGGTAAAATACCAAGCTTTACATCTGGTTCTGGGTTTATCAAAATAAAGGGTAATGCAGCACTAACGTGGTAACGATTTTGAGCTGTGTATCTAACATTTACTTGAGGGCTTACACGGGTAGGGCGTCTAATCCTTAATTTTTCTTTTTCACCTAAACTAGCTACACGCATTTGTTCTTGTGCAACTAATGATTGCCATTTTTGTTGATCAATCATTTTGGGGTTTCTGTAACCGGCCGATTTATCAAGCATCTCTAAAGCCATTTTTTTGGTGAGTGTTTTTGTTGCGTGTTTATGCATCCATGTAAAACGTACTGAAAAAGGCGAATCACTCTCAGAATGTATTTTTCTGTAGGCAGCTAAAGTAATTAAATTAGGCATTGCATTGTGTACCGCTTCAAAACGAGCATCGTTATTATCTATCGCGACAATACAAGCTTTAAAATCAGCCTTAGCTTTATTCACCTGAGCTATTCGATTATTAAGCGCTTCTTTATCTGCATTTTTAATTACAAGTAAACCAGGGTGGCGCTTTAAAACACGACTACTTAAACCATCTTTTTTATAAATATCAGTGAATGAATTAAGGATAGATTTATGTGCTAAATCACCCGAAATCCTATTAGTGATAATAGACTCTGGAACAATGTTTTCATCAGCGCTACTAATATCAGGCAACTGATAATATTCAGCCTTTGAGTATTCACAAGCCTTTAGCTCTTCTACTAACATTAATATTAGTTCATTCATTAAATCAAACTGACTTCTTATTTGTATTTTACTAACCATATGCAACCAAGAACACATCTTACTATTTTGTAATTATCACACATAACCTTTTGTTTGTTTATTATTTTCTCCAATTTATCTCTGTTGCTAAGATAAATTCTAAATAATATTAGGTATGATGTGTTCTTTATTTATTGGTTATACATATAATTACTACGTACACTCTAATTAAATGTAATTCGCTTGTATAATAGCCGGTAAATTAGCTGTGATCCCATTATTCAATGACTAAATCTAACTCACTAATCTACTATGGTGATAAATAATAAACTGCAAATCATGAATGTGAGATATTTTAATTATTTATACTCTTGATGATTGAGGCTTTGGACTCTGAGGGCAAAATGAGCGGTATCAATGTTATGGAGCTTTACTAAACAGCGCTTATTTGAGTTTGTATAAATTGTAAATTGGGTACGTAGTAGGCTAAGTGGATAAGCTAGCTTTAAATAACCTAAAGCCCCATAAACACTATTAGTAATTTTTGTTACCAATTCATTAGAGTTACCGGACCACGACCTAGCATAAGTTCACCTGCATTCATACTGATTATGTTTTTTAATTATTTTAACCCGTAAAGTTAAGATTACAAACCCTTATGTTAAGTATGATGTGTTCTCTTGTTGTTTGTATACACATAATGCTTGCCTTTAATTTAATATAAGATACTCAAAATATAATCAATTTACTTTTATCTTATTGTTATTAAATGAGTAAATATTATAAAAAAAACAAAAAAATGGCGTCCAGAACAGCTTTTTAAAGTTATAAAATTTATATATACCTAGCTCATAACTAAATAATTGGTAAATAGTGAATTTAGTCCTTGAACTTAGGTGCCTGCATACGTTAATTTCTTCTTATCAGGTAATGTAGGAATGAGGAAAGAACATGCAATCGTGGAACCCAAATAGTTGGAGAGAGCTGCCAATACTGCAGCAACCACAATACCCAGATCAAGAAGAGTTAAAGTCAGTAGAGGGCCAATTAAAAAGCGCTCCGCCATTAGTATTTGCTGAGGAAACAAGAAGCTTATTTAAACAGCTTGAAGATGTGTGCGAAGGTCGTGCATTTTTACTTCAAGGTGGTGATTGTGCTGAGTCGTTTAGTGACTTTAACGCAGCTAATATTCGCGATACGTTTAAAACCATTTTACAAATGGCGGTTGTATTAACTTACGGCGGTAAATGCCCTGTAGTTAAAATTGCACGTATGGCTGGCCAATATGCAAAACCACGCTCTGCAGATTTAGAAACAATTGATGGAGTTTCATTACCATCTTACCGTGGTGATATTGTAAATAGCTTTGAATTTACAGAAGAAGCACGCATACCAGACCCTCAACGTTTAATGAAGGCTTACCACAACAGTGCAGCTACATTAAACTTACTACGTGCATTTGCACAAGGTGGCTTAGCTGACTTACACCAGGTAAACCGCTGGAATATGGGTTTTGTTGCCGCTAATCCGCAAAAAGAGCGATTCCAACAACTTGCAGACAAAATTCAAGATGCACTTGAATTTATGGAAGTGTGTGGGATTAATTCTACAATTGCACCTAGCCTTAAAGAAACAGATTTATATACTTCTCACGAAGCCTTATTACTAGGTTACGAAGAAGCGCTAACACGCCGTGACCACCTTTCAGGTGATTGGTACGACTGTTCAGCGCACTTTGTTTGGATTGGTGAACGCACACGCCAACTAGATCATGCCCACATTGAGTTTTTCAAAGGTATTAAAAACCCAATAGGTGTTAAAGTTGGCCCTGGCATGGACCCAGATGACCTAATTCGTTTAATTGATGCAGTAAACCCAGATAACATCCCGGGTCGCTTAACGTTAATTACACGTATGGGTGCTGATGTTCTTCCAGAGAAACTGCCAGCACTAGTTCGCCGCGTTCAACAAGAAGGCCGTAAAGTAATTTGGAGCTCAGATCCAATGCACGGCAATACTGAAAAAGCGACATCTGGTTACAAAACACGTAGCTTTGATAATATTATGCGTGAGATCAGCCAATTCTTTGCAGTACACAAATCTGAAGGTTCATACGCGGGTGGTGTTCACTTAGAAATGACAGGTCAGCACGTAACAGAGTGTACAGGTGGTGCTTACGGTTTATCAGACGATGACCTAGCTCAGCGTTACAAAACACAATGTGAC
The DNA here is from genome assembly GCF_005886985.1 of Pseudoalteromonas sp. S3178. Lineage (NCBI taxonomy): Bacteria > Pseudomonadati > Pseudomonadota > Gammaproteobacteria > Alteromonadales > Pseudoalteromonadaceae > Pseudoalteromonas > Pseudoalteromonas sp. S3178. The sequence continues at coordinate 7,650 of NZ_PNCW01000043.1, forward strand.
CCTCGCTTAAATGCAGACCAAGTATTAGAAGTTGGTTTCTTAGTAGCTGATTTATTAAAAGACGCTCGTAAGTAATAAGTAAAAAATTAAAGCCGCATATTGCGGCTTTTTTTAGCAAAATAATAAATTAGTTTGTTAGTACTTACGTCGCTCAAGGTTACTATCAATTAAGATTTTAGCAGATATTTCTTCTACCGAGTGATGGGTAGAATTAAAGTACGAAATTTTATGGCGCTTATATAGCATTTCTACTTCACGCACTTCTATTCGGCATTGCCTAATAGACGCGTATTTAGAATTTGCCATACGCCTATGTCTAATTGCAGCTAAACGTTCAGGGTCAATAGTCAGGCCAAACAACTTATGTTTGTAAGGGAGTAAACATTTAGGTAATCCCTCACTTTCTAAGTCGTCTTCTGTTATTGGGTAATTAGCGGCTTTAATACCGTATTGTAATGCTAAGTATAAACTTGTTGGTGTTTTACCACTGCGACTCACGCCAACTAAAATAATATCGGCTTCAGAAAAATTTTTAATATTGCCACCGTCATCATTCATCAGTGCGTAGTTGACGGCGTCAATTCTAAAATCATAGCTTTTTTCATGAATAGAATGCGTGCGGTGCATTTTTGGTACTGGTGCTACATCAAGCTCTTTTTGTATTTTTTCGCTATAAGTAGAGAGAAAATCGTAAGCAACAGCATCGGCCGATTTAATAATTTCACTTAAGTTATGATTAACGAAGGTAAAGAACACAAATGGCTTCTCACCTTCTTTTGCAGCAGTTGCGTTAATTAACGCTTTAATTTCATTTGCTTTTTCTTCTGTTTCCACAAAAGGAATAGTTTTATGATTAAAATCAACCGGAAATAACGACAAAGTAGCGTGCCCAAACACCTCTGAGGTGATTGCAGTACCGTCTGATATATAAAAAGCAGTTCTCATAGTTAACCTTTTTATTACGTTTAATCCCTAAAATGGGTTACTCACGGTTTACGTGAGGACTAATGCCAGTGTAGAATGAAGGTGACCTTTATAAAAGGTTTTCTTTCTTAACTCTCACAGTTTCAACTACAATTTGTTTTTTGGAGAAAGACCCGTGCAAGAATACGTTCTCTGGTATCAAGAGCTTGGTATGCAAGATGTTCCTCGTGTTGGTGGTAAAAATGCCTCACTCGGTGAAATGATTTCAAACCTAGCAAACGCAGGTGTACAGGTTCCGGGTGGTTTTGCCACTACAGCCGACGCTTTTAACGAGTTTTTAGATCAATCAGGACTCACCGCAAAAATTCACGACATTTTAGATACACTCGATGTTGATGATGTAAATACACTTGCCAAAGTAGGTGCCGATATCCGCCAATGGATAATCGATACACCATTCCAACCTAACCTAGATAAAGCAATCCGCGACGCTTACAGTCAACTCCACGGTGACACAACAGCAGAAGTTTCTTTTGCAGTACGTTCATCAGCTACCGCTGAAGACATGCCAGATGCATCATTCGCAGGCCAACAAGAAACTTTCCTAAACGTAGTAGGTATCGACTCAGTAATGGTCGCTATTAAACACGTGTTTGCTTCTTTATTTAACGACCGTGCAATATCTTACCGCGTTCACCAAGGTTACGATCATCGTGGCGTAGCGTTATCTGCTGGTATTCAGCGCATGGTACGCTCAGATAAATCAGCATCAGGCGTCATGTTTAGTATTGATACAGAGTCTGGTTTTGAAGACGTTGTATTTGTTACATCAAGCTATGGCTTAGGTGAAATGGTTGTACAGGGCGCAGTAAACCCTGATGAATTTTATGTTCACAAACCAACATTACTAAAAAACAAACCTTCAGTAGTACGTCGTAACATTGGTTCTAAAGCCATTCAAATGATTTACTCACAAGATAAAGCACATGGTAAGCAAGTAGACATCGTTGATGTAGACCCAGCGCTTTCAAACAAATTTTCGATTACAGATGAAGAAGTGCAAGATCTTGCCAAACAAGCTGTAATTATCGAAAAACATTACGGTCGTCCTATGGACATCGAATGGGCAAAAGACGGTAATGACGGCAAACTATATATAGTTCAAGCGCGTCCAGAAACCGTGCGCTCAAACGAAGACGCAAACGTAATGGAACGTTTTCAATTAAACGGTACTAGCAACGTAATTGTTGAAGGCCGTGCAATTGGTCACAAAATTGGTAGCGGTGTTGTACGCGTACTCGATTCAATTAAAGAAATGGATCAAGTACAAGAAGGTGACATTTTAGTGACCGACATGACCGACCCAGATTGGGAACCAATCATGAAGCGTGCTGCAGCCATTGTTACAAATCGTGGTGGTCGTACGTGTCATGCTGCAATTATTGCACGTGAATTAGGTATTCCAGCAGTGGTTGGTTGTGGTAATGCAACCGATTTAATCAAAGCGGGTCAAGAAGTAACAGTATCATGTGCCGAAGGCGATACAGGTTACATCTACGAAGGTATTTTAGACTTTGAAATACTAACGTCGCGTGTTGATAAAATGCCAGAACTACCAATGAAAGTGATGATGAACGTAGGTAATCCCGATCGTGCATTCGACTTTGCACGTTTACCGCATGCAGGTGTTGGCCTTGCCCGTGTTGAGTTTGTTATTAACCGCATGATTGGTGTGCATCCTAAGGCACTTTTAAACTTTGATGCGCAAACACCTGCTCTACAAGCAGAAATTACCGACATTATTGCCGGTTACGAATCACCTGTAGAATTTTATATCTCTAAGTTAGTAGAGGGTATTTCTACACTTGGTTGTGCCTTTGCACCAGAGCGCGTAATTGTGCGTATGTCTGATTTTAAATCAAACGAATACGCAAACTTAGTTGGTGGTGAGCAGTACGAACCAGAAGAAGAAAACCCAATGATTGGTTTTCGTGGTGCTGCACGTTATATCTCTGAAGACTTCCGTGATTGTTTTGCCCTTGAGTGTGAAGCAATAAAACGCGTAAGAAACACCATGGATATGACCAACATCGAAATCATGATTCCATTCGTACGTACCCTTGAAGAAGGTAAACGCGTAATCGAATTACTAGAAGAGCATGGCCTTAAACGTGGCGAAAATGGTCTTAAAGTAATCATGATGTGTGAGCTTCCGTCAAATGCATTACTTGCAGATGAATTTTTAGAAATGTTCGATGGATTTTCTATCGGCTCTAACGATTTAACTCAGCTAACACTTGGTTTAGACCGTGACTCAGGTTTAATCGCACATTTATTTGATGAGCGTAACCCTGCTATTAAAAAGCTACTTTCAATGGCTATTAAAACAGCTAAAGAAAAAGGTAAATACGTAGGTATTTGTGGCCAAGGACCTTCAGATCATGAAGACTTTGCAGCATGGTTAGTAGAGCAGGGCATTGATTCTGTTTCACTAAATCCAGATACAGTACTAGAAACTTGGTTATACCTAGCAGACAAACTTGCTAAATAATTACGGTTTTAGTTACTAATAAAAATGCCAGCTTTATAGCTGGCATTTTTGTATGTGGTATAATTTAGCGTGCTAATTTTTTATCTAAATAATTACACGATTTAGTTAAGGCTTTTTGGCATAGTTTTAAATAATGCCTCGCTTTTGGGTAGTAAAAAGAAAAGCACAGTAACCCCGCCATAAAAAATATTAGCGACGGGCCTGGCACGATTGCAAAAAACAACCCAAGCAAAATAAACAAAACACCTATGATCTGTAATAGTAATTTTTTCATATAAACCTCTATACATTGGTTTAACTTGATTATAAATACAGAACCTCAAAATACGACAAAAAGAGTGTTACAAACTGTAAAATCTTCAATTTCTATTAGCCATCACCATGATATAATTACACAAATGCCTTAAATTATCGCCGTCATGATAGCAACAATTACACAGCAAGATGCAGCGACCGAACTTGTCGCAAATTACTTAAGTACTATTAAAAATCAAGGTTTTAGCGGAGACACCGATGCAAGCTATGCAACGCGTTTAACTGCCTCTACCGATAACAGTATTTATCAGCAAATTCCGCAAGGTGTTATTTTTCCTAAAACTGAAAAAGACATTCAACTCGCTTTGCAAACCGCATCTCGCGACCCGTTTTTGTCGCTTACTTTTGGCCCTCGCGGCGGTGGCACGGGTACTAACGGGCAGTCACTAACGCCCGGTATTGTTGTTGATTTATCACGTTATATGCGAGAAATTCTCGAAATTAACGTAGAAGAAGGTTGGGTAAGAGTACAAACAGGTGTAATAAAAGATCAATTAAACGACTTTTTAAAACCTTATGGTTTTTTCTTTTCACCCGACTTATCTACTAGTAATCGAGCAACTATTGGCGGAATGATCAGCACCGATGCATCAGGCCAAGGGTCACTCGTTTACGGTAAAACCAGTAATCATGTTTTAGGTTTAACCACCTATTTGGTTGATGGCACACCTATGGTTACCTCGCCAATCGACATACAAAAAGCAAAAGTTATCGCCGAGCAAGACTCACTTATAGGCAGTTTATACAAAACAGTATTAGATATTTCTATTACGCAGCGCGATGCTATTTTAGAGAAATTCCCGCGTTTAAATCGCTTTTTAACCGGTTACGACCTAGAGCATGTGCTAAGTGATGACTTACAAACTTTTGATATGAGCAGGCTAATTACCGGATCAGAAGGCTCATTAGGTATAGTTACTGAGGCAAAATTAAACTTAACTCCCATAGCCGAGTTTAAAACACTCATAAATATTAAGTACGATAGTTTTGATTCTGCACTTCGTCATTCACCTTTTTTGGTAGATGCACGTGCAACCTCTGTTGAAACAGTCGACAGTAAAGTATTAAATTTAGCCCGCGAAGATATAATTTGGCATTCAGTATCGGACTTAATAACCGACGTACCAAATAAAGATATGCAAGGGCTCAACATGGTTGAGTTTAATGCAGTATCTCCCGACGACATAAAAGACAAAGTAAACACACTTTGTACATTATTAGATCAGTGCGTAGCAAATCAAACCAACGGTGTAATTGGTTATCAGTTAACCAACGATAAAAGCGATATTTTAAAAATTTACGCAATGCGTAAAAAGTCAGTGGGTTTGCTTGGTAATGTTAAAGGCAGCCAAAAGCCATTAGCCTTTGCCGAAGACACCGCAGTACCGCCAGAAAACTTAGCCGATTATATTGTAGAATTTAGAGCATTACTCGATAGCCATAATTTACAATATGGTATGTTTGGCCATGTTGATGCCGGCGTTTTACACGTACGCCCAGCACTTGATATGTGCGACCCAGAACAAGAAAAACTACTGCGTACAATTTCTGATGATGTTGTAAAACTCACTGCAAAATATGGCGGGTTAATGTGGGGCGAGCACGGTAAAGGTTATCGCAGCGAATATGGCCCAGAATTTTTTGGCGAGCATTTATTTAATCAACTGCGCAAAATTAAAACGGCATTCGATCCTAATAACAGAATCAACCCTGGTAAAATATGTACACCTATTGAAAGTGAAGACTCACTTGTAAGTGTAGATAGCCAAAAACGCTCGTACTTTGATAAACAAATATCTATCGATGTAAAAACCAGTTTTAATAACGCCATGACCTGTAATGGTAACGGAATATGCTTTAACTACGACGAAAATTCACCTATGTGTCCGTCGTATAAAGTAACCGGCGATCGTAGGCATTCACCAAAAGGGCGCGCAACATTAATGCGTGAATGGTTACGACTTCAAGAATCAAAAAATGTAGATTTACTGGAAGTAGAAAAAGAGCTTAATAAAGGTGAAGTTATTACCTGGTGGGAACGTTTTGTTCATAGCCGAGAAAAAAACAAAGGCGTTTACGATTTTTCTCACGAAGTAAAAGAATCTATGGATGAATGTTTAGCATGTAAAGCGTGTACAACTTCATGCCCAATAAAAGTAGATGTACCAACTTTTAGAGCGCGCTTTTTAAATTATTACCATAGTTATTACGCGCGTCCACTTAAAGATTATTTAGTCGCAAACATAGAAACTTCAGCTCCGCTTATGTCAAAATTTGCACGAGTAATTAATCCTGTTGTAAAAACCAATTTAGTAAGTGGGTTAATTAAAAAAACGGTTGGCTATGTCGATACACCTCAATTAAGTATTCCATCACTTGATAAACGTGTAGCCAAAGCGCATAAATTTAATTTTGAATTATTAAGCTCACTTTCAAGTGAAGAGCAAAATAATTATGTGCTAATTGTGCAAGACCCGTTTACTAGTTTTTACGAAGCTGAATTAGTACAAAGTTTTATAACGCTTATAACTGCACTGGGTAAAAAGTCAATGCTATTACCCTTTAAACCAAATGGTAAAGCACAGCACGTTAAAGGTTTTTTACACGAGTTTAAAGTAACAGCAAAAAATGCCGCCGAGTTTTTAAATAAACTCAGTGATATAAATGCGCCACTGGTTGGTTTAGATGCATCGTTGGTTATGTGTTATCGCGATGAGTACAACACTATTTTAGAAAATAACCGCGGTGATTTTCATGTACAAATTGCACATGAATGGCTGCAAACTCAATCTTTCAAATCGTTAAGTGCAACGCAAAAGCAAGATACAGAATTTACACTACTTAGCCACTGTACAGAAACAACGGCATTACCAAAAGCGGCAAGTGTTTGGAAAACTATTTTTACCGACATTGGTTTATCACTAAACACGACAAATACCGGGTGTTGTGGAATGGCGGGTACATACGGCCACGAAGCACAAAACCAAAAAAACTCTCGTGCACTTTACGAAATGAGTTGGAAACCAATTGTAGACAAAAATAAGCCAGAGCAACTTTTATCTACCGGGTTTTCGTGCCGCAGCCAAGTTAAACGCTTTGAACAATTTAAACCTAAGCACCCAATAGAGTTACTCGCACAGGTACTTAGCTAATAAAAGTTAAAAATAAAAAAGGCGTAACTTAAAAATAAGTTACGCCTTTTTTATTAATACCCATTCGCTTTATTAAATGACCAATTTTGAGGCTGGAAAAAAGCCTTTAAACTTCGGCAAAAATTTTGCTAATTTTTATAAAAGTTATTTAGATTGTTTAGCAAAACTATCTGCAATTGGCTTTGTACTTATACCGTGAATAAACACACTAAATAAAATAGTTGTCATGGCGATAGTTGCAATGTCGTATTTATTTTCTATTTGTGTATCTATAACCATTAAAGTAAAAACAATCGATGCTAAACCTCGCGGTCCAAACCAAGCAAATGTAAAACGTTCCTTAATATTGAGCGCTGTAAATTGAAGCGACAACATAACCGGAATTATTCTAATTAACGTAGTACTAAGTAACGCATAAATAATTATTTCTTTATTCAAATTTGGTAAAACTAAATATGCACAAACAAAACCAAACAGGCACCAAATCATTAACGATGTAAAATCAGCAATATGCTCCGAATCTTCAATCAGTTCTGCTCGCACACTTGTGTCTGAAAACTTATCAAATAACAAACCCGCAATAAATACAGCAATAAAACCACTGCCATGAAAATACTGCGTTATTGAAAAAATAGCCATGGCAAAACCTAATAGCAAAAATGGGCTAGTGTTTTGTGCAAAGTAATGACGTTTCATTGCAAAATTTAATACCGGAATAAATAAAGCAATTGAAGTAACAGCTATCAAGACAGCTAAACCTAATTCTCGCGAAAATACACCTAATGTTTGCGATGCTGTTATTGCTGAATCAGGATTTTTAGCAAGTAAAATAAATATTAAAAATACAGGTACACATAAACCATCGTTTAATCCGCTTTCAGTATTTATACCTTCTCGAATTTTTTCAGGTACATTTGTACTTGCTAATAAACCTTTACTTAACGCTGCATCGGTCGGCGTTAAAATTATTGCAAGCAGTGCAGTTTGAATAAGTGATAACTCTGTAAATAAAAATAGTCCAGCGCCAATGCCAAAAAGTAAAGTAAGGGGTAGGGCAACAAACAGTAATAAACTAGGATACTGAAAACTATGTTTTAAAACACTTAATTTAGATTTAGCCGCATCCGAAAATAAAAATATACTTAAAGTCAGTTCTATTAACGGTAATAAAAAATCTATACCCGTTTTTAATTCTTCGCCTTCATTGGGTAGTAACCACGCTAAGCCCATTCCGCCTAAAACAAAAAACATGGGTCCTGTAATTTCTGTCCGCTCTAATTGCCTAATAGAAATTGAGTAAACTAAAAATAAAAAACCTATAAATGCTATTACTAAGTATTCCATTAAATTTTCCTTTTAACGCCAGATTTTGCTCGCTCTTTAATATTTGTTTGAATATAAATTTGATCGGTTGTCGCAATTTTAGAGTGACCTAAATCTTCCGATAAATGTTTTAAAGGCCGTGTTTGTGCATCGTGTGTTGCACCGGTATGGCGTAGCCAATGTGCAGTTGCTGCTTCAAGTTGTTCTGCATCATCTTTAAAACCATCATCAAGTAAAGATTGTTGGGCTAAATCAAAACTTTGTTGCACTAAACGCCTAATTTGCCTAACGGTCATTCCACCTTGGCCACGAATTTTATGAACTAATGGTTCTGATTCGTCAACGCGAGGTAGGGCGGGTAACCCTCTGTATAATCGGTAGCGTTTTAAATATTCAACAAAATCATCACTTAACGTAACATCACGAAGTTTATTGCCTTTACCCATAATACGTAAAAACCAAAATCCGTCATTATCTTGCCAAAAATGAGACATAACAGGCGACCACTGCGGACGCTCTGACAATTCAGAAATCCGTAAATATAACCCTTTTAAACACGCTAAGGTAAATAAATTACGCTCAAGATCTGGTTTTTGTTCGCATAAATCACGTGTTACACCAAATACATATTCCCACTGAATATCACTTAATGTATCAGGAATTTGTATTTGAGACTGAACCACTAAATAGGGGCTATTTTTTTTAACCACAGGGACAAAGTTCGCGAATGTGCGTTCTTCTAATATCGCAAATTTAAAAAACACGTTTAATGCAGTAAACATAGCCGATAAAGTTTGCTGGCTTGCTATAGATTCTTTTTGCATGAAAGGGCGCCAATTTTGGTTTAATCGGCGAATACCTTGCTCATCTTTATAGCGCCATTGCACAGAAGTTGATGCCCATTTTTTATCTGGCTCAACCATAAAATCGACATAGGCTTCAATGTCTTCACGCTTTAAATCGAACACTGATTTTTCGGCAATTAACCAAGACCATAAATAAAAGCGTTCTAGCTCATTTCGAAAACGACTATATGTTGCTTCTGATTTTCGTCCGTAAACATATAAAAACTGGTATAAAAATTTAAGATCAGCCTTTGATTCAGTTACAGTCAAGCCAACTTGCTGTATAAAGGATGCAAGTTCTGGGTATTCTGATTTAAGAGTATCGTCATCAAGATGAGCAATTTGGTATCTTAATTGTTTTAACGTATCAACTAAAGCAACAAGCATAATGTGTAAATATTCAATAAAATAATAGACTTACAGCTTAACGTTAAAGTCCGATACTGTCTAGTATTGGACATAGTGAAAGTTTAATTATTTACACATTTTTACTGATTTAGTTTTGCTAGGTCTTTTTAAGGAAAGTTTATGAAAAAGTTTATTATTTTAAGTGTAATTACATTAAGTGTTTTACTTACAGGTTGTGCTACAACGGGCAGTGCTTCACCAGGCGAAAAGCGCTCTTTAGTGCAAAGCATGAAATCAAATACACTAGACAAATTATATGCACAAAAACCCGATGTTAAAAAACAAATTGCCAACTCGGCTGGTTACGCTGTATTTGATAACGCAAACGTCAATGTTGTTTTAGCCAGTTTTGGTGGTGGTTATGGTGTTGTAAAAAATAACCTAACCGGTAAATCAACTTACATGAATATGGGCGAAGCCGGTTTAGGCCTAGGTTTAGGTGTTAAAGACTTTAATGTTGTTATGGTTTTTCATAACCAAGCAGCAGTAAATAGATTTATTGAACACGGTTGGGCATTTGGCGGAAATGCAGATGCAGCTGCAAAATACGAAGATAAAGGCGGTGCATTGGTTGCCGAAGCTATTGCAGATCAAGTAACCGTATATTCTTTAACCGAAAATGGCCTTGCACTACAAGCTGTATTAAAAGGCACTAAATTTTGGGTAGATTCTGAGCTAAATTAACCCCTCATAACTCTCCTAAAAGCGGGCTGGTTTGTATAATCACGCTCGCTTTATTATAAACGACACAATTTAACATAACGTAATTTATGGGTTGTTATTTAAAAGTTGTAAAATCACATACTACCTTGTATATTTTTAATACTATTAAATATTTAAAGGAATAAAAATGACTGCTTTCAAAATACTGATGTTATTCATACTTCTCTGCTTTTCCAATAGTAATGCGTTTGCAAATAGTTCAACACCTTCATATTTACAAAATGAAATCAATGAAGCCCATAAAGCTTATTTGTTTAAAGATACAGCCACCGGTTTGTATGCATTAAACGCACTAGCTCGTTTGTTAAAGTTTATAGGGCCAGATGAGCTATCAATTGAAGGAACTAAATTAAACCTAGCATTAACTTATTTTAGAATTGGTCTATTACATGAAAAAAATGGTGATGAACTACTTAAAGATAAATATTTTTCACAAGCAATAGAGCTAGCTCCAAATTCAGAGGGAATTTTAACTAATGACTTTCGCTCATTAGCCAATAAACTTGATCACAATTTTAGTGAATGAAACATTTTATAAATAATGATTAGTCGATAGTTAAAAATTTATCTTATATAAAAGAAATCGTGACACTTTATTTCACAAAGTCATTATATAAATAATAAAGCTAGTTATTGAGGTATTAATAATTAGCTTTTTAAATTAAAAATCACACAAGATCTTGTGATGATTACCCTAAATTAGTTGGGAAAACACATCAACAATGTAATTAAGCTGAAATTACTTTTCGAATATCATTCTTTTCTACAAATTCTATTTATGAGATTAGCTTTAATTTTTCTTTCGAATCTACCTTTATCTTTACGCAGCCCTTAACTTATTGTCATTTAACACCCATAGATTTTATCTAGCCATCAATTTCTTATCAAACGCTTCAGCCAACTTTTCAGTTTCACTAAAAACGGTATTCCAATATTGAATACGTGTGTCTGCATCGAGATCAGTAAAGTCGTTTCTATCTGGAATTTTTCCGTAAGGTAAACCGGCTATAAATTCTTTTGATGGTGAGATCATCACAACATTATCGTAATTTTGTGGTGCTACTTTACGTTTTAAATTTTTATCGAACCACCCTGCTTTTGGCTCACTATTAAAATGCGGATATAAAATTAAGCCTGGGTTATTAATTTTTAAATCAAAGTGGTAGTCAATTATTCCGCCATCGCGATACATACCTTGTGGCGAACCGGCAATATTTTTTATTCCTTGCATAACCAGTGGTATTGAACCCGATGCAAGTAAGGCATCTTTTAAATTAGTTTGGCTAAGTGTTATGGTTTGGGTTTTAAAATTATAGCTATCGGTTATTGATAAGTTACTGTTTGGCGCGCCAAAAACAAATCGCTCGTACTGCAAACCTAATAATTTTCGGTTAACACGGTTGAGCATATAACTTTTTGATAAACCCATTAGCTGTATTAATTTATTTTCGCTGGCAATAAAACCATTCGATTTAGCCACTATAAAATGCGCTTTAAACACAGGGTTATTTATTATTTCGGTTACGCCGTTATCGCCAAAAACATCTTCAAGTAATGCGCGCGCTTTTATTGTTATTTCATTTGGTGTTGGTTTATTACTAGAATAACGAGTTTGCGAATACGATTTTGCTAAACGCTCAATGGCAGCAACCGGATCGTTTTGAGCAAAACACGCAGATCGAAATGCGCCAGCAGATGATCCGATTAAATTAAGTGGTTGGGTACGGTTTTTAAAAAACTCACCAAAAATATATTTGTCTAAGCCGAATAAAGTAAACCATTTAGGCCCGCCACTTGCCCCTAAAAAAGAGGTAAATAATTCGGGTTTAAAGCCCTGCTCGTTAATAATTTTGGCTGCTGTTTTACCTGCGTAAATGTCGATCATCTAATCGGTTTACCTTATTATTTTATATTTTAGCGCTGTTTACAAAACCTAAAAATGAATAATTATGCAAAATAAAAGAACGGTTTTATGTTGCCATAAAACCGCTTTTTATAGTTAAAGTTGTTTTTAAATACGAGAACTAGTCCCAAATGCCGCTTTCGCATTTCCCCTGTACTTTTACATCTTTTACTTTAAATTCGGGCTCTATGCCTTTTTCTCTTTGTGTGTTGTAGTCTCGATTAACAGACAAAATAGTTGGTGTAAGCAATATAATAGCGATTACGTTAACCACTGTCATTAACCCTAATGCTATATCGGCTAAGTCCCATACTTCTTTTAATGACGCAGATGCGCCCCAAAGCATCATTGATAAATAAAGTAATGTATAAATTGTGCGCCCTACTTTGTTATCGAGCTTGAATAAATGAAGGTTACTTTCTGCGTAGGCATAATTTGCTACTACCGAGGTAAATGCAAATAAGGTAATTGCAGCTGCAACAAAGTACACGCCGCCTTGTGCTAAATGTGCAGTCATGGCGCTTTGCGTTAAACGTATACCTTCCATTTCGCCGCTTATATCTACATCGGCTAATAAAATAACTACGGCGGTACAACTACAAAGTACAATGGTGTCGAAAAACACGCCAAGCATTTGTATGTAGCCTTGTGTTACTGGATGGTTAGGAATAGGGCTTGCGCTTGCTGCAGCATGCGGCACACTACCCGCACCGGCTTCGTTAGAATATAAACCGCGTTGAATACCATTTTTAATGGCTGCACCCATTGCACCTGCGCCTGCTTCTTGTAGACCAAAGGCCGATAAAAATACATCTTTAAGCATGGCCGGTACTTGCGGTAAGTTCATAATTGTAATAATAACGGCAGCTGCTACAAATAATATGCCCATAAATGGCACTACACGTTCAGCAAAGCGGGCAATGGCTTTAAAGCCGCCAAGTATAATTGAGCCTGCTAATACCGTAATTACTAAGCCTGAATAAAAGGTGGGTACTTCAAATGCATAGTTTAGTGCATCGGTTATGGTATTGGTTTGCATTGCACTAAAGGTAAAGCCGTAACCTAAAAATAAACATGCGGCAAACACAATAGCAAAGGCACGGCTGCCTAAACCTTGTTGAATATAATAAGCGGGGCCACCTCTAAATTCGCCACTACTGTCGCGTACTTTATATACTTGGCCTAGTACGCTTTCGGCAAAACCTGTGGCCATGCCGAGTATGGCAATAACCCACATCCAAAAAATGGCACCACTACCACCAAGCGATATCGCAACGGCTACACCCGCTAAGTTACCTGTACCTACACGAGCACATAGCCCAGTACATAGTGCTTGAAACGATGATATGTCGTCTTTTTTACACTTACTGCTGCCTTTTAACAGGCTAAACATATGTTTAAATTTAAGTATTTGTATTGCTTTTAAACGTACCGAAAACCAAATACCAGCAAACAGTAGTATGTAAATGAGTACTTGCCCTTCTCCCCATAAAAGGCCATTTACACTTTTAACTACGGTATCGAACATGGGCTAATCCTTTTGTATTTATTATATTTTTACTCAATGGTTAGTTGAGTAAGCGACATTTAATTATGCGTATTAGCCATAGATTAAGGCAGCTTTGCTGCCTTATAATGTGCTCTTAGTGGTAGGTTATTTACGTTGCAAGTGAATACCTGCAATCATGCATCTAACCGAACCACCCGCCGACTCTATGGTTGGTACAGGTAACGGAACAAGTTTAGCTGTTTTTTGTATTACTGCTTTTTGCTCGGTTGTAAGTGCATTAAACGCCGTTTGTGAGAGTGCTAAAATTCGGCCATTTTCACCTTGTAGCTCTATTGCGTTACCGCAAAAGTGAGCTATTTGCTCATTTGATAAGTTAATAACTTCTAAATGGCTTTGTAAAAAGTGGCTAGTTAATTGTTTGTGCTGACTATTTGGCACCATATCTAGGCTGATCATGGCAAACTCTGTAGCTACACACATTAATACATTAGTATGATAAACAGCAGTACCTTGTGTGTCGTACGCGTTAAAAACAACAGGCTTTAACTTAAGTTGCTCACACACGGTATTAACCACTGTTTTAGTAGTGCGCTTAGACTCTACTGCATAAGCAAGCTTGTGTTGGTGGTCAATTACAAGCGATCCGGTGCCTTCTAAAAATGCATTTTCTTTCGCTAAAAATGAATAATCAGTCACAGACAACACTTTATAGTGATTAGTCAAAAAATCAATAATATCTTTACGATATTCTAATCTTCTGTTTTCTGCATACATTGGGTACATAACTAGTTCGCCACTGTTGTGAGTAGAAAACCAGTTATTAGGAAACACTGAGTCGGGCGTATGTGTGTGTTCGTCTTCAAAAAGGTGAACTGTTACGCCTTCGTTTTGTAGCAATTTAACTGCATTGGTTACTTCGTCAAAGGCAAGCTGGCTTTGATTTTGTGAATGACAGGTACTTTGAAATGTGTTGTCTAACATGGTTTGCGGGTTAGACGTAAAATGATGCGGACGCACCATAACCACAGCTGTAGGAGCTTGATTTATTATGCTCATGCTACTTGCTCTTGGCTTACTGATTTATTGCTTTGCTCTGTATTAAGCACCGAAAACAAGTTACGTGGGTCGGCTTGTTGTGTAATTAAATCGAGTAATTCAAATTCCCCTGAGGCAACTAACTCGTCTTTTATAAATACAAGGGCACTAAAGTCTTCGCTTGCAAAGCCTACGCCATCAAATATGGTTAGCTCATCTTGGCTTGTACGCCCAAGCGATTGTTTATTAATTACTTTATGAAACTCTGTAACCGCAAAGCTTTCGCTCATTTGTTGTATTTCGCCCTCTACTCTGGTTTGCGGCTCGTACTCTACAAACACATTTGCGCGCTCTAATAATGTTGAATCAAGCTCTGTTTTTCCTGGGCAATCGCCACCTATTGCATTTAAATGCACACCCTGGGGGATCATATCGCTGGTTAAAATAGTGGCATTTTTTTTATCGGCTGTGCAGGTGGTAATAATGTGCGCGCCTTGTACGGCCTCTTTTGCGCTATTACAAATAGTCACGTTTAGGCCACAGTTACTTAAATTGTTAAACGCTTTTTGCGACGCGTTTTTGTCAATATCGTATAAACGAATATGAGTAATGCCTAATACCGCTTTAAAAGCTAACGCTTGAAACTCAGACTGAGCACCATTGCCAATTAATGTTAGTGTTGTTGAGTTTTCTGGTGCTAAATATTGTGCAACCAGTGCCGATGTTGCTGCTGTGCGTAATGCTGTTAATAGGCACATTTCGCTGATCATCACCGGATAGCCGCTATCAACATCAGACAAAATACCAAAAGCCGCTACCGTTTGAAGCTCTTTGAAGGTATTTTTTGGATGGCCGTTTACGTATTTACAGCTAAACATTTTGCCATCGCTTACGGGCATAAGCTCTATTACGCCATCAGGAGAATGCGCTGCATAGCGCGGTGATTTATCAAACTCGTGCCAGCGAGCAAAGTCGTGTTTTAACCTTTGCGTAAGTTTAAGTAAAACGTTTTCTATTCCTACTTTATTTATAAGCTTGGCCATTGTTTGTACGCTTACGAATGGAACGCCTTGTTTTGGCTGTGCTATAAAGTGACTCATGACTACCTCTGTAATAACAATATGAACTGATTGAAATAAGTTTATCGACTACAGATGCCAGTTAAAATGCCAATTCTTTATACAAATAATAGTATTTTTTATCAATTTGCTATGCAATAAAGTACAAATTTAGTAATTTGTAATAAACATATAACCCAAGGCGTTTTATGACCCCTTATATTTACGACTCATTAGATAACGCGTTAATAGCCGAATTAAGAAAAGACGGCCGTGCTTCTATTTCAGCATTGGCAGATGTATTAAATGTATCGCGCGGTACAGTACAAAACCGTTTAGACCGATTAGTTTCATCGGGTGCTATATTAGGTTTTACTGTACGGGTGCACGAACACATAGAAACCGAAGCCGTAAGAGCTATTATGATGGTAGAAGTAGTAGGTAAATCTACCTCGCAAGTTATAAAAACTATGCGCGGCATACCCGAGCTTACTAAGTTACATACCACCAACGGCGCTTGGGATTTAGTAGCAGAAATACAAGCCGGAAACTTAAGTGACTTTGATGGTGTACTCAGGCAAGTACGCGAAATAGATGGCATTTTAAATAGCGAAACCAGTATATTATTGTCATCTACTTAGGTTAGGTTTAATAACGTCCTTTTACACTTAAGCGTTAAAACACAGCTACATTGCGTAGCTGTGTGCGTAATCTACGATACGTGCGTTTTGGCTTTTTAAATACTCTCTGCCCGCTTTTACACCTAGCTTATGATCAAACCGTAAATCGTTGTTTGAGCTGCCTAATAATTTACTATGCAGCTTTTCGTCTGCAAAAATTTGTATAATCTCTACATCACTTGGCGGGTTTGCAATAAAGTTAAGCTCATCTAAATACGCTTGCTCATGCTGAATTAAGTAGTCGAGTGTTTTTGGGCAGTAGCCTGATGCACATGCAAATGTTCTTAATTTTTGCACCCACGCAGATTGCGCCTGAAAGTGTGCGTCTACGGTTCTTATAACGACAATTTTACGTGCACCACGGTTATATGCTTCGCGTACAGGTAATGGTGCAGCTAAACCGCCATCGAGGTAAAAGTCTTCTTCGCTTTGCTCTGCCGCTAAGTGTGCTTCGTTTGCCGCTTTTGTATCTAACCAAGGTGTTAGTTTAACGCCTTGTTTATATAAAAACGGTAATGCGCTTGATGCTTTTAACAGATCGCGCCATTGCTTGCCTTCACCGGTAGGTGATAAGTAATAGGCTTTTCTGTCGCGTGCGTTAGTAGCGGTTATTAAAAGCTCACGATCGCCTAAACTAGTTTTAGCTGTTTTAAAGTCGAGTACTCTGTTTACCTCAGTGGTTTTATCAAAGTACCAGTCTAAATCTACTATGTGCTTACCCATCAAGCCGCGACCTAGTTGAAAAAAACGTTTATTGCGCGAAAGCCCTCTAATTAAGCGCTTAGCGTAACCTTTTTGGCGAGCTAAGTAGCTAGTTAAATTTTGCGAACCAGCAGAGGTGCCAATAAATAAGTCAAAAGGGTCGTAGTTTTGTTCTAACCACGCATCAAGTACACCGGCTGTGAATATCCCTCGTTGTCCGCCACCTTCAGCAATCAGAGCAACTTTTGGCTGCGCTGGTTTAGTAACTGAATTAGCTGATGGGGTGTTTAGAGAATTCACGGTGTACCTGCCTTTAATTTAATAATGTTTTTGTTTATACGGTCATTATAAAAAATTAAAGTGATATCTTAAAATTGATTGTTTAAATCAGTTTAATTGAAAAAACAGAACGGTATTAAATGCAAAATTTGCCGCTAAATATTGGCATAACACTTTGCACTAACTATTTAAATACCGAAAACAACTTAATACAGACACCACTAAAAGTTAATAAATAGGTATAAAACAACTAACTTTTGATGATGTCTGTATACTAACAAGCCTTGGGTGTACGCTTGCTTAACTAAATAACCAATTAATGTTTTATTTCCATTAAAATTTCTAGTGCACGGTGGCGTTTTTCACTATCGTATACGTCGTTTGTAAATATAAACTCATCCACCTCAAGCTCTTTGGCTATCATCTCTAGCTTGTGTTTTATACTTACGTGCCCGCCTACCACGCTTAAGCTTAAAAAGTTTTCTACATGAGCGCGCTCTTGTTCGCTCCATAAACCTTCCATGGTATCTACCGGTGGCTTTAACCACAGCTCTTTACCACGTATTAGTTCAAGTACCCGTTGCTTTGAGGTGGTAGATAGGTATTGCGCTTCTTCGTCAGTTTCTGCTGCCACCAGCGGTAAAGCAAGCATTACATAGGGTTTATCGAGTACGTTTGAGGCTTTAAATTCACGTTTATACAGTGCTATTGCATCATGTACAAAACGCGGCGCAAAGTGCCCTGCAAATACATAAGGTAATCCTTTTTGCGCGGCCAACTGAGCGCTAAATAAACTTGAGCCTAATAACCAAAGTGGTACGTTTGTATCCTCCCCCGGAATAGCACGTATTGAGTGAGTACCATTGTATGGGCCTAATAATGTTTGTAGCTCTGTTACTTCACCTGGGAAGTTTTCAGCTCGGCTCATATCGTTATTAAGTGCTCGGCTGGTAACAGGGTCACTACCGGGTGCACGGCCAAGGCCTAAATCTATTCGCCCGGGGTATAAACTTTCAAGCGTACCAAATTGCTCAGCCACAACTAATGGTGAATGGTTTGGTAGCATTATTCCGCCAGAGCCAACACGTATACGCTGAGTTTTACCTGCAATGTGCCCCACTAATATTGAAGTAGCAGCACAAATTATACCCGGCATATTGTGGTGCTCGGCCAGCCAAAAGCGGTTAAAGCCTAATTGGTCGGCGCGCTGGGCGTATTTGGTGGTTTTATTGAGCGTGTGAGAAACGCTTTCCCCTTTGATCATGGGGGCAAGCTCTAATAACGAAAAAGGAATGGAAGATAACAAAATAGCAGCTCCTAAAAATGCATACTAATAATGGGTGTATTATCAGCATAAAACACTTAAGTGGGACTGCTATTAAATCAATTCAAGTTAAGGGTAAGCATAAAAGCAAAATAGGTATATGTTATTTTGCTCTAAGGTATTCAAGCAAGCTCAGCATTTTGTTGGCGCTGCTTTTTATAACCTTCAGAATCAACGCCTTTTTTCCAATAACCTGATGACACTATATTACAGCGCGGTATGTTAAAGTGCTCACTAAACACGGCTTTAGCTTTACGAACTAAACCGGCCTCTAGCGCCATAAACACAATAGGTGGCTGCTCTGTTAGCTCAATAGTTTTAATTGCATTGAGCATTGCTTCATCTGCGTTATTGGTAATTATCCAATTAATGTTGCGTGTGGTGTCTAAATCAATAATGTCTTGCTCTGTTGGGGCATGTATAAATGCATCAATTTTTGAAAATAAAGGCAGCGTTTGTACATAGCCTTTAATAGCATTTACCGATGTTAAATCGCCAAGTAATACATAATGTGAATGCTTGTAATTATCGAGCTTTTTAGGGCCTGGGCCTGCTATACCTAGCTCATCCCCTACTTGTGCAATTTTAGCCCAATGAGTTGCTGGGCCTTGGTGCATATTAATTACAAAATCGAGTGTTAGTGCGCCGCTTTGCTCATTTACATGCTGTATTGTGTATGAGCGCATGCATGCCGTTTTTAAATTTAAATCGGCAACGCCATTTTGTGGAATAAGCACTTTTACATAATTACCAATGTGCGCACAGGTTATATCTGCAAAATCGTCTGAGCCTACAACAATACGCTGTAAGTGCGGTGTAATTTGCTCAGTGCTTAATACTTTAGCTTTGCGAACTTGTTTACCCATTTAAAATCACCTCGTTTACAAAATAGTTAACTGCTTTTTACAGCAAGCATTGCACAACGCCCCATTGGTTGATAAAATCAACTATAGCAAATTAATTGACATTGTCAACCATATTGAGAGCCCTATGAACACGCCTTTATCAAATACCTTGTTTGAACTCATGCAAAATTATCGTGTAACAATCCGCGAGGCCATTAATGCCAAAGAGCTGGGTATTAACGCTATGCATGTACGCTGTATACATATAATTGCCGGTACAAGTAACTGCACAGCTAACGATATAGTTACTAAAACACAGCGCGATAAAGCACAAATAGCACGGTTAGTTAAAGATCTTATTGCGTTAAACCTTATTAATAAGCAAGCAAGTGAGCACGACAAACGCTGTTTTATTTTGTCGCTCACTGAGCAAGGCAATACATTGTTTGATAAATTATTAGCGTCTGAGCAGCAAATAAATGATCAAATGTGCAAAAATTTAAACCCTCAACAAATCAAAGACTTTTTAACTACAGCACAACAAATGATCAAAAACATGGATTGATCGTCTTTCACTTCTTGGCATAACTCATACAAAACGCATATACTGTACACTTATACAGTATATGCGTTTTAGGTTGTGTTATGTTTGTTATTCCCGTTTATATAGAAGCCGGTGTGTGTGGGTTTGAATCGCCCGCGGCGCAATATACCGAGCTAGGTGTTTCTCTTGATGAGCTATTAATAAAGCACCCAGATGCCACATTTATTGGCATTGCATCGGGTAACTCTATGCAAGAGGTAGGTATTTTTGAAGGCGACCTACTTGTAGTAGACCGTGCAGAGCAAGCCGATAATGGCGATGTTATTGTTGCCAATTTAAATGGCTTGTTTGTTTGTAAGTTACTTGATAAAACCAATGCAAGGCTGCTGTCGGCATCGCCCTTACATAAGCCTGTACAACTCACCCCAGCAGATGAGTTTCAATTAGAGGGCGTAGTAACGCTTTCTGTACGCATGCACAGGCACACTCCAGAGCTTTTAAAATGTACGCCTTAGTTGATGCTGTTTCATTTTATGCAAGTGCCGAAAAAGTATTCGACCCTTCTATTCGATCCAAACCTGTTGTTGTACTTACTAATAACGACGGCTGCGTATGTGCTGTGTGCCCTATTGCTAGGCAGTTAAACATTCCTAAATTTGGCCCTTATTTTAAAGTTAAGCATTTGCTTGAGCAAAACAATGTAGTTGTACGCTCAAGCAATTACGAGCTGTATGCCGATTTAAGCGCCAAAATGATGAACATAATTGGCCGCTTTTGCGACACACAATACATATACAGTATTGATGAGTCGTTTTTACACTTTAATGGCTACACGCCACTGATTAAAAACTGGCACGAATACGGCCATGTAATAAGGCGTACCGTATGGCGAGAGGCAAAACTGCCCGTAGGCGTAGGGTTTGGGCCGACGCCTACCCTTGCCAAAGCGGCTAACCATGCCGCTAAAAAGCTAAGCGGGTTTGATGGTGTAGCCGTTATAGATAACGATCAAAGTCGCCAAGCCATTTTACAAAGAATGAGCTGCGAAGATGTATGGGGTATAGGCAAGCGTCTAGCTAAAAAGCTTAAAATAATGAACATAAACACAGCATGGGAACTTGCACAGCAAAGTCCTAAAACAATGCGCCGTGCGTTTAGTGTGGTTGTAGAGCGTACAGTAAGCGAGCTTAACGGTGTAGCGTGTTTAACCTGGGACGATGTACGCCAAGATAAACGAGAAATTTATTCTACCCGTAGTTTTGGCGAGCGAATATACGAGCCTAGCGCATTAAAAACCGCCCTTATGAACCATGTTACTACGGTTGCCAGTAAATTACGGGCGCAGCGCTCACTAACAAAACAACTTTATATATTTGCCGCAAGCGGTAAACACGAAGACCGCTATTGTAAAAAGTCGTTTATGTATAAGTTTGCAACCCCCACTAACGATACCTGCGTAATGGCAAATGCAGTCTCTGAGGTGTTTAATAATATTTATCAGCCAGGTGTTCGGTTTTATAAGTGTGGCGTAGGCGCTTTAGAGCTTACCTCGGTGCAGTATCAGCAAAGCGATTTATTTAACCAAAGTGCCGATAACCCAAAATTAATGCAGTGCCTAGATACAATAAATAACCGGTACGGAAAAGGCATTCTAAGCCTTGCTAGCAGTAAATTAAACAACCGCTGGCACATGAACCGTGATTATTTATCGCCCCAGTACACGACTCGCTGGCACGATATTCCTAAAATTTACTGTTATGAATAAGCGCGCTATTGCCTTTGTAAATTAAACGCTGTATTTAATCGGCTTGTTTTTCAAAGGTGCAGTGTACTTGAGGATCGTTAAGGGTGTATTTAACGGTGGTAGGGCTTGCAAATTCTATACTTTGCCTAATGGTTTTTTCGTTAACGGGATCAACACAGCGACTCATTCTTAGGCTGTTATCTACACCATCACTTTTGTACTTAAACGAGCTGGTTACAAAGCAAAAGTCAGGTTTTTTAGTTGTACGTGTGCCGTTATGCAGGCTTTCAAATACAATTTGCGAACCTAATTTAAAACCGGCATCGGGATACACTGGGTTTATTAAACTCAATTGACTATCAACACAAAGCGAAGAGCTTGCTGAAACCACCTTATAATTGCCTAGCTTTGTTTTTAATAAAGGAATAAAGCGGCTCTTATTACTTGGCGTAGCAGTGTTAGCAAAAAGTACATTGCTTAGAAATAAACAGCTCAAACATAATAAAACTTTACGATAACTCATTAAAATTCCAACTCATTACTAGTAAAAATAGCATAACACACTCCTACCTATACTCACTTAAAATACATTTAGTTCATAAAACAAAAAAGCCCCTTGATCAAATCAAGAGGCTTTTGATTATCTAAAAATATATTTAATCGTTAGCGCTACTTAAAAATAAGTGCTCGTCTGTAAACTACAGCACATGTTAAAAGTAATAACATGAAAGCTAATGAGCCACCACCGCCACTACTATCTTCACTACTTGAAGAAGCTGTACTTGCTACATTAGTAACGGTAACAGTTAAACTTTGCTCAGTCTCACCTTCACCATCTGATACAACAAGCTTAAAGCCTAACTCTGTAGTTTGAGAAACATTCGGCGCTGTAAACTTAAGGGTGTTAGAGTCAACATCATCAATAGCAACTTCAATTCCCATTGTTTGAACCCACTTAAACGTAAGCTCAGATGACTCTTTATCACTTGCAGAGGCCGTAACAGTAACTTGCTTAGCTTCTTCAACCGAAACAGAAGATGTACTTAGTTCTACACTCGGCAATTGATTTACATGTAAAAAAGTAACTGTAAATACTTCAGTAAACTGCTCATACCCATCAGATATTACCAAAGTAACATTTGCATCAACAGTTTGTTCAAACTCACCAACGCTAAGCACGGCTTTACCTTGTGTATCTTCAGCTGCAATAGATAACTGAGGATGTTCAACACGCCACTCGTAAGATAACGTATCTCCATCTGGGTCAGTAGAAGCAGACGCATCAAGCTCAATAGTAGCAAGCTCTTCTATCGTTGCTGGCATATCCACATTTAATACAGGCGCCTGATTTAGGCTCTCTTGCGCCAGTTTTGCAACTATTTCAATAACCCCGTTAACCTCTCCATCAAGGTCAAATGAGCTACCGTCGGTAATTGCAAAGCTAAAGCAGCGTGAGCACACTTGCTCATATACATTACCTGATAATACAGTGGCCGACTGCCAACCAGCAGCGGTTAGTAATCTCACTTGCATGTCAGAGCTTAAAATAGAATTCACGTGTTCAGGCAGTGCAATTTCTGCGGTGTTTGATGAATTAGATAACGTAACACGAAGGTTAATTACATCACTTTTAGCTTGAAAGTGAGGCTCTACAATATCTAAATCTGGGAAATAAGTGCTAAGTGCCTGTTCAGAAATAGACATATCAGCAATATAACCCGCTGCTAGTGCTTCTTTGATGCTACCTACAGCTAAGTGATTAAATTCATCAATGCTGTGAGCACTATCACCTGAAGCTAAGATAGCTGTATTAGTGACCGATGAGCTATCTAGGTAATCAGCAATACCATCTTTATCATTATCACCTACCCCTTCCTCAATATCAGGTATACCGTCGCCATCAGTATCTAGCTCAGGGTCATCAAATATAACGCTATCAACAATACGTAAACTAGTTTGCTTAGTTGCTAGTAGTTCATCACCTTGTTTTACACGTAAAGTTAAATCTATATTATTGGTTTGCTCAGAAAGATTTGCACTAAATGAAACATCCCACTGTGAATCAGCTGTTTTATATATGTAAAAATCAACACCTGCGGGGCCAATAAGCTCAAGTGATACATCACTACCTGTACTAGGTAAATTTACTAACTTAATGGTGGCATTAAAGTCAGGTAAAGAACGCTGAATAGTTTTATTAACTGCTTTACCATTTTGATAAAAATCAGTAATAAACTGCGTCTGTGCCGCTTCACTTAAGTACACTAGCTGGCTGTTATCATTTTTGTCTATAAACGCATTACCATTAGATAGAACACTAATACTTGCTGCGCTGCCTATAAATTCTCGCTCTAACTCAAGCTTAATAGGTCCATACTGATTAGTAGTAAAATACTGGGTACTATTATTAGCTTGCAAATGAAAGCTAGAGTAACCATATGGATTAGCGCCGCTAATAAAAACATCTACAAGCACATTACCATTTTGATACACATACGTAGTAGGCTGAATACTAATTTCAGGGAAAATCATAGCCCTTACGTCGCCTGACACATGATTTCCAGCTTCATCAACAGCAGATACAGGAATAGATACATCCCCCGTTCTAAATACAAAGCTATCATCAATTTCCAGAAGCGTTATAGCTGAAACACTATCGTAAATAACACGATTATCTAAAAGTGCATTTTTTATAGCCGTGATAGTGCTGCCATAAACACTAAAAGTATACGGTTGGATAATCGGGGCAGTCGTATCAACAAGTGTGACTGTTTGTATAGCCGATGTTTCGTTACCAACATTATCTCGTGCAATCCATGTAATCTGGTGCTCGCCAAGGGGCAAGTAAGACCCTGAGCTTGTGTATACTTGAGGCTCTAAATGACCGTTATCAGTCGCCTGGGGAGTATATAGACGGGTAATATTAGTATTTTGTGAGGTCGCCTCAAGCGTAATTGGCTCAAGACTTGATATAAACTCAGGCGGACTATTTTCACCGCGGCTTGCATCATCTGGGTGGCTATCTTCACTGTCTTGAACACCATCACCATCTGAATCTGAGCTAAGCGGATTACCCGAAAGTTGATACTCTTGTAAATTAGTCAAACCATCATAGTCGGCGTCATAATTAGCGTCGTAGGGTTCTAAAGCATTTAGCCTATATTCAACTTCCCAAAAATCAGGAATACCGTCCGAATCATAGTCGCTGGTGAGGTCTATATCTGCAGACCAGGTAATGTTATCAACTGATAACGGTTGCTGCTGAAGGTATAAGTCCTCATATTTAACTTTAATAATGTTAAAACCATCATCTACCGGTAACAATAAACGAGACTGGCTACCACGATTTACATCTATAGGGCTACCATTTAAGCTTATTTGCAGCGCTGGAGAGTCATAAACCAAATAGTCTAAATTAATAAAACCGGCTTCAAATAACCCCGCAATGGCAAACCCCCCAACCTTGCTAGTAGGCGTTAATGCTAAGCTAAGGCTTGCATCGCCCAAAGTTGACCAACTTGTATTAGCTTGCCAACCCCAAGAGTTAACGGCAAGTTCGGTAAACTTAGTCGGAAGAAGGCCATCTTCAAAGCTTTCATTTAATTGCGTAAAAGATTGCACTAATGATGAAGCATCGTTAGCTAGACTCTGAGAGTAAAACTCCTGAATATTTGTATAACCATCTTCATCGTAATCTAAATTAGCATCTGCAGCATCTAAAGGTAAAAGATCATTACTTACCTCATAGCCATCACTTAGTTCATCACCATCTGTATCTGCTGAGGTTGGATTAGTTCCTAGGTTAAATTCTTCTAGGGCTGAAAGACCGTCAGTATCAGCATCAGATGCAGCATCACTTGCATCAAGGCGATTTAATCCATTAACTAATTCCCAGTAATCTGGCAGTTGATCATTATCAGTATCTGTTAAATCAGTTGGAGAAAATAAAGCAAAGTTATCAAGCCATACAGTATCGGCACCGAATGAGACAAAACCGTCTTTATAATATTTAAATTCAATATTATGAAGCCCTTCGCTTAGGTTAAGCACAATAGACGTTGCTTCTGTGGTATTTGAATTACCTCGGTCATTACGCTCAAAAACGGGTTGTCCATCAATAGTAATACTTAAAAAATCGCAGCAAGACTCTGATTCAATTTTATAATCGAATGCTAATACACTCTCTTCAAATAAACCTGTTACAGTGAAGCTACTAAACTGTGAGTGACTAATAACGCCTGAGCGAATACTTTGTATACCGTCGGTCGCAAAATCATTCGTAATAAACCAAGGAGCACTAGAACCTTCGGCTTCAACCATCCAACTAGGTAGTGCAGAGCCTTCAAAGGAGGTAGTGAGGTTTAAAGCAACAGGGAAAGAAGTATCTGACTGCGGATCAGTGTTTGCCAAGTACTCTGTTAAGTTTGAAAAGCCATCACTGTCCGCATCATCCAATGCATCTGAAGAGCTGGTTAAATCTAAACTATTATTGTACTCCCAGCCATCAGGGATAGTATCGCCATCTGTATCAGGGTTATTTGGTAAACCCGCGTTTAAAAACTCTAAAAGGTTAGATAAGCCATCCGCGTCAGCATCAAGTGATGCATCTTCACTATTATTTATATCAAGACCATGCTGTAATTCCCAAGAATCAGACATACCGTCATTATCAGCATCAGGAAAATTAGGCCCTATATATAAATTATCTATATATACAGCATCTGCAGGAGTAGAAACGGACAAATCTTTAGAATAAGTAAACTTAACAGTATTTAGTCCAGCAAGAACTTGGAAAGACGCGTCCTTCCACTCGCTTATTCCTGACTCATCTAAAACAATTGAACCATTAATATAAACAGTAAAATAGTCATAACCAACTTCTGTGTCTAATGCGTAGTTAAAGTTTACATAGCCTTGCTCGCTATTTAAAAAGCTAAACTCAACACTGGTTGATTGGTTGTCTGTAATGTCGTTATTAGTCAACACAAAGCCAGAATCTTCATTAATTTGAGTTGTTACCCAAGGCGTTTGTAAATTTGACGAAATAAGCAAATCTGGAACAGCTGCATCATCGAAGTCAAAGGTTGTTTCAGGAAAAACGACCGGCTCAGAGCTTGCGTCTGAAGGGTCACTATTACCAAAGAACTCGATTACATTACTCCAGGTGTCTGAGTCTAAATCAAGTTGAGCATCATCGGCATTTAATGGGTTTAATGAAAATAAGACTTCCCAACCATCAGGCATGCGATCAGAGTCAGAGTCTGCATTATTAGGCTCAGTAAGATATACATTTATTTCATCATAGTCTGATAAATCATCTGAGTCGGTATCTGCTGAATTTGGTAGAGTATTAGCTGTGTACTCCTCAAGGTTAGTTAAACCATCTTGGTCTAAATCAAGTCCAGCATCAGCGGCATCGTTTGGGTCTAATCCGTAAAGGAGTTCCCAGTTATCATCCATTAAATCAGTATCAGCATCGATAAACTGAATGTTATCGCAGGTAACACCTACTTCATTAAATGCTGAGATTACATCGTTTGCACTGTATCTTAGGTCAATAGCCGAGTTTATAGCGCCACATGCACCATTAATAAAGTCACTAGAGTTAACCCAATAATTTTGATTAGCAAAAAGCATTATTTCAAACGCTTTTTTAGGATCCCATCCAGTGGTATTCGAAAGTAAAAAGAAAGCGCGATTAAAAACACCGCTACTAAAATGAACATCCATGCCTGAGTAATAATCGCTCGCTCTGTCAATTGAAAGTCCATCTAGTGACGGCGTTTCAAAGTAACGAAGTGCAGGGTCTATTTTAGAAATATCAGCACCAGATAACCAATCAGTCTCTCCACGTAAAAAATATTCAGCTGTTTCACCAGCCATATCAGAGAAAGACTCGTTAATACCACCCGATTGATCTGAATATATTAAATTAGAATTTTGACTGGTAAAACCATGGCTGACTTCATGAGAAACAATATCAAGGGATACCAATGGATAAAATTTATCGGCACCATCACCAAAAGTCATTGCCTGACCATTCCAGGTGGCATTTTCCCAATTGTTACCGCTGTGGACGCGCATTAATAATTGAAAAGTAAGTGGCGCCGTGTTGTACCACTGTTGATACATATCAAACACAGCCGTACCAAATGCATGCGCATCATTTAAAGGAGAAAATGCCCCATTTACCTCTTTATGTGTATTACGGTCACAGGCAAAAGAGTACGCTTCACTTGGCTCAAAGCCAGACTCCATCGTAACAGTTTTAACTTTATCGTTTTCTAAAAAACACATCCCATCACGCTGCGTTATATCCAGCGTTTCGGCGTCAGTACCGTATTCGTACTGGCCTGTTTTTGTATTACCACCAGGGCCCGTGCCATGAGCACTTTGAATATTATCCCACAGCTTAAATACACGGTAATCAGATTCGCTTACCAAGCCTATTGGTTTTTTTTCAACGCCATTTTCAGTGACATCTAACTCAATTAAGCGAACAAAATGTGCTGCTCCGTTATCAATATAAATATAACGGTGGTTATTGATTACTTTGAAAGAGGTTGAATCAACAAGCTTAGCTTTAATTAAAAATGCATTAACAGCAGAGTATTCATCAAACTGGCTATTAGCTGTGTTATTTAAAGATTTGAGGCTAATATTTTTAGCAAAAAAGCCGCTTATATGTTGATTGCTAGACTGGACTGTAATTTGCTGACCCCAAATAGGCACACCTGCAAAATGCTGCTGCATTTTTTTTGATAAACTAGTTTGCTTAGCAGAAACAGACCCAGAAGGTTCTACTTCTATAAAGTAAGAACCTGCAGATGCTTTGCTGGCTAATGCTACATTATGATTTAAAAGCGAGTTAATTTCTGATGCGGATGATTTATTAACACGCTGCGAAACCGCCGCATGTGAACTGAGCGAGTTTATAAAGCAAAACGCGATCAATCCTGATGAGAGTGTTTTATACATAACATTCCTATGTCGTATATTGTTGTTATTCAGTGCTTATTCATTTAAAAACACGGAAATATAACATGTTTATTAACATAGAGTCATTTGAAAAGATGAATAAATGGGTACGATTGTGAACAAATGTGAAGCTAAAAGCCAAGATGGCATACTCAAATACAACCACCTTGGCACAAGAAAAGGGCTAAAATTACTGCCAATATTTTTGAAATAACTGTGGGTAGCTTTGTTTTAAAAATTTAGGTTTGTCTTTAAAGCGCTTACCCGCTGGTTGCTCACCTGATGGAACAAACGGCAGCTCGTCATCGTTTCGTTCTTCATAGAGTAAACCCGCAATTAAATCGTACTCGTCAATATAGGGGTAAGGTTGCTCGTTTAAATAATATAACGGTGAACACTGTGCTAATGAGTCGGCATTAGTTAAAGCATTGTTAAATACTGTTTGTCCGCGAGATATAAGCCAGCATCTAAATTCGCTAAAACCGTATTCGTCGTTACAGCCAGCCATAACAAATGCAGCACCAAATAAATCCCAGGTAAAACATTTGCGCATGTGAATACCAAAAAATTTATCAAAAGCAATGAGCTGCTCGTCGGTTAACTCGCTCAATTTAGCTTTTAAGTTGTCGCTTACGCTTTGTGGGTCGAGCCCTAACTCAGGCGTGGTCACTAAATCCCAAAATTCCTGCTCTGTTAACGCTGTCATTATAAAATCTCTTTGACTCGGCCGACTTGACCATCTTCTAGGCGTACTTTAATACCATGTGGGTGATTAGGTGATTTAGTTAATAACCGTTCAACAATCCCCTCAGTTAAAGTGCCACTGCGTTGATCTTCTTTTAATACAATATTTACTGTTGTGCCTGGTGTAATTTGCGAACGCGTAGGAACAGCCATCGTATACATCCTAAAAATAGTTTTACCAATTATAGCGCCCATAGTAAGGCAAACCAATGTTAATCAACTAAAAACGATATTTGCTTAGCCGTTATAGGTAAGTTTATTTTGCCAAGCTCTGCTGTAATAATATCAGTGATCTGATTTAGGTGAGTTTCGCTCTCGTGGTATGCCGTGTCATCTGCAAAATAACACTTCACTTTTAATGACTTTGTTTCGTTTTTAAAATCAATTGTATGGGTTAAGTAAGCAAACCCTGGGTATGAGTGTTTAATGCTTTCGCATGCGGTGGTAAGCGCGTGTCTAATTTGTTTATCGCGGAGTTTTTGTGTTTTGGTCATGGTTTATTTAGTTTGCTCGCTTTGCTGCTTTTTGTATTCTTCAAAGTTTTTATCTTGGTTTTCAAGACATTCGTAATACTCTTTATCGGCTTTATAATTACATTCATCAAGGCGTGCTGATTGTATTTCGTGAAAGCGCGCATCAGAGCTACAGCCTGCAAGTACCGATAATCCCACAAGCAGCAACGCACTTTTAGTTATTTGACTGATTATCATTAAATTTCCTTACATTTTTAGTAATAAAAATACGTTAAATCACAACAATATTATTGTATATTAGCGCCATAAAACCTTACTTTGCATAGGATTCATAATTATGATGTCGCAGTTACAAAAGTTGTTTCAGCGTATAGACAAAAGCAAGATATTTCAATCATTTGTTATTGCTGTTATTGTTGTTTCTGCCCTTACCGTCGGTGCTCACACTTACTCACTTCACCCAACTGTAGAATTTGCCCTTAACTGGATGGATGTAGGGATCACCGCATTCTTTTTAGTTGAATTAATTATTCGCTTTATAGCAAGTAAAGGAATAAAAGACTTTTTCTCAAAGGGGTGGAATATATTCGATACCATAATTGTACTAGGTAGCTTATACCCTGCAGCTGGTTCGGCTGTATTGCTTGCAAGGCTGCTGCGTATATTTAGGGTACTGCGTTTAGTATCTATGATCCCCGAGCTGCGTTTATTAGTTAATTCCTTGCTAAAAGCCATTCCGCAAATGGGCTATATAGCGCTGCTAATGTTTGTTATATTTTATATTTACGCGGCCATGGGCAGTATGATGTTTGCTGACATTAACCCCGTGCTTTGGCAAGACGTTTCAATTTCAATGCTTACGTTATTTAGAATAGCGACCTTTGAAGATTGGACCGATATAATGTACGAGACCATGGCGGTTTACGAGCTAAGCTGGATTTTTTATCTGACCTTTATATTTTTAACTGCGTTTGTATTTTTAAATATGATGGTAGGCGCTATTTTAGAAGTAATGGGCGAGGAGCATCGCAATGCCCGTGAAGAGCAAGCAGATAGTAACTCGCTACCCGCAACGCAAGGGCAAGTAAATGAGCTACAAGCGCAAATTGCAGAGCTAAAAACGTTATTAAATAAAACCTCGAATAGTAAAAATACACCTAGCTAAAACTTAAAAGCCCTTTGTATTAGGTAAATACAAAGGGCTTGAAGTTATTCATCTTCGTCTTGCGTGTCTTCAAACGAAATTACGTTATCAACCTTCATCTTAAATGCCTCAAAAAAAGCATTTTTTAGCACCGAAATAACTGCCTGAAAAGTAGAAACATCGGCATTATCTAACTGCCCTTCAATAGGAATACGTGCAGCCACCAGCTTAGAATCATCGTTTTCTAATAGCGAGCTGAGTAAATCTATACTGCCTTCAAAAATAGCGGTAAATAGGCCGTCGTCATCTTTTTCAATGTCTTCGCGCCACGAAAAAACACTTAAATTGTGCACACCGGCTTTTACATAACCATTTAAGTTATTGTTATTAGCTGCAAGCTCCATTGCACCATCAATACCACCGGCTTCAATATCAAATGGGGTATACACTTTAAAAACAGTTTCTAGATTTTTAACCGAAAAACGCTGTACTTCAACATTAAAATCAAAATTAGCCTGTTCACTAAAAGGGTCTAACTTACCGTTTAACGAAAGTGCAGCCTCTCCCATTAAAGCCCCTTCTACATTTAAACTGGTGACTAACGTTTTAGAAAGGTTTTGGGCATTGGTTATATTTTTAATCTCAGCATTTATATTTGAAATATAGGTGGGTTTTTCGCCATCGTTTGTCGCATTAACTAACGAGACTTTACCGTTATTAATACGCAAAGTATCGATTGAAAAGAGCACTAAATCGTTAGCAAGCCCAACCCATGTTGTTTCGTCTTTAACTTGTTGGTTTTGCTCAGTGGTTGATGGGTCTTTATCGTATATAACAATTTCTGGGCGAGAAAAAGCCATATTAGTGACTAAATTACCCTTTAAAAGCGCAGACCAAGCAAGAGAAAAATCAAGAGTTTGTACCGCCAATAACGGTTTAGGGGCCGATGTTGCATCTACAGCGTAAATTTCAACATCGTCAATGGCATAAGCACCGCGGTATAAATATAAATCAACATCGCCAACATGCCCTGTTATTCCTTGTGTTTGTTCAAGCTGCTGGTTTACATAATATTGCACAACATAAGGCGCAGCTATTCGCGCGATAATAAGTATCAGTAGAGTGACAATTGCCGTTGAAAACCATTTATTACGTGAGTGTTTAAAAGTGAAAGACATGTAATATCCTTATATAAGTAAAATATTACTAATATGCGTGTAATAACTACCTACAGTTAGCCGTTAATGTGTAAAAATATAAGTTATAGCTAACAGAGCAAAAGCTATACCACTTAAATAACAGCTTATCAGGGAATAAGAATAGGTCAGACGTAGTGCAATAATTAATAAAATGACGAATACAATAACAATGTGTTCTAGATATGATGTTATGCACGCCATTAAAAAAGCCAGCAAAGGTGCTGGCTTTAAATAAGAGTATTAATTTAGGCGTTATTCACCGTCTACAATTATGCGAAGCATACGACGAAGTGGCTCTGCCGCGCCCCATAAAAGCTGATCGCCTACTGTAAATGCGCTAATGTATTTAGGGCCCATAGCTAATTTACGAATACGACCAACAGGAATACTTAACGTACCTGTTACTTTAACTGGGGTTAAATCGGTAGTACTGATATCGCGCTCATTTGGAATAACTTTAACCCACTCATTATGTGAGGCTAAAATTTCTTCAATTTTTTCTACGCTAATATCTTCACGTAATTTAATGGTCATCGCTTGGCTATGACAACGCATAGCTCCAATGCGTACACATAAACCATCAATAGGTACCGGCTGCTTAGAAGAGCCTAAAATTTTGTTCGCTTCAACCTGTGCTTTCCACTCTTCTTTAGACTGGCCACTTGGCATAGGCACGTCAATCCACGGAATTAAGCTACCGGCAAGCGGCACGCCAAATTGATCTTGTGGTAAATCGCTTGAAGCCATTTTTTCGCTCACTATTTTATCAATTTCTAAAATAGCTGAACTTGGGTTATCTAATTGCTCGGCAACGCTTGAATGAATAGCGCCCATTTGTGCAATAAGCTCTTTCATATTACGTGCGCCCGCACCCGAAGCCGCTTGGTAAGTCATTGGGCTTACCCATTCAATTAGGTCTTGCTCAAACAAACCACCTAAAGCAAGTAACATTAACGATACGGTACAGTTACCGCCTACAAAGGTTTTAACGCCTTGCGCTAAACCTTGTTCAATGACATCTTTGTTTACAGGGTCAAGTACAATAATGCTGTCATCAACCATACGCAGTGCAGATGCCGCATCAATCCAATAACCATCCCAACCTGACTCACGTAATTTTGGGTAAACCGCTTTGGTGTAATCACCACCTTGACAGGTAACAATAATATCCATTTTAGCAAGTTCATTTACATCACTTGCATCTAATAACGGTTTTGCGTCGCCCGCAATATCAGGGCCGAGTTGCCCAGTTTGTGAGGTGGTGAAAAAGGTGGTGTCGATGTTTGCAAAATCACTTTGCTGCTGCATACGTTCTAATAACACAGAGCCTACCATGCCACGCCAACCGACTAATCCTACTTTTTTCATTGTTTGTTCCACTGTTTGGTTCATAAAAGATGCCTTAATACATTAAAAATTAAAATTCATTGCGTGAGAATTAATTTTTATTAACGTCAAAATAACACCCTAAGCGCCCTAAAACTAGTGAATAAATCGAAACTTAAATATTTTTCATAGTCATAAAAAAGCCCTGTATTAAATACAGGGCTAATCGGTAGTTAGGTTTTATTATATCCCCCTTCCTTGGGTATAAAATTAAAACTCGTAGCTAAAACTTAAACTAAACTCAGTGCCTTCTTCTTGACGCCAAAGTGTTAAGTTTTCTTGTTCAATTTCTTTTTCTTGGCCAAGTATATTCTTAACTTTAAAATTAACTTTAGTATTAAAGTTAGGGAAGTAAGAATAAACTAAATCAAGAGAATGAAATGACTTTTCTTCTGCGTCTTCGTTACCACGCGTACCTGGTACTATTATTCGCGGCCCAAACACGTTATAAACAACTGAAGTTGAATGAAAACCATCAGTAGAGTCATAACCCATTTGTAAGTTTGCTACCCATTCAGAGTGACCAACTAAGCGACGTTTATTATTAGTAACAATGTTAGAGACAGAGTCAGCTTCCAACGCCTCTTTTAGTTGTTGTTCAAATAAAGAATCAACCCCATCGGCATCATTTATACCAAGCTCTACACTTGAATCAGATAAAGTAACGTTACCTGATAAAAAAATGGCAGATAGGTCATTATGAATAAAACTAAAGTCAGTTAAAAAGTCTACCTCAATACCCGTTAGTTCACCCGACTGTGCATTTGCTGTAAGTAACTGCGGAGCAGCTCCACCAACACCCGCTAACTCAACCATCTCAATTGGGTTTTCAATATCTTTATAAAACAAAGCAATTGATAAATTGTTGCCAGAAGGCATGTACCACTCAAACCTAAAGTCAGCATTTTTTAGCTTAGAGCTTTGAAGCGTTGGTGAGCCTCGCACTAAAAACTCTGTCAATGGATCAACGTAATAGGTTGAGCTTACATCCCGCATATCTGGGCGAATCGTTGTTTCACTCAAGTTTAAGCGAAACTGCATTTCTTCATCCATAATGTAAGTAATTGCTAAAGATGGAAAAAAATCATCTTCTTTTATTGCAACTTCACTCACTTCTTCAATTGTTCCATCAAAGAAATTTGTATGTGCTTGAAAAGGGACTGATATTTGAGAAAAGTCTTCCCAACGAATACCACCTGTTATGCGCCAAGTGTTTTCGTAGAAAAAGTCGGCCATAAAATAATAAGCGTCTAACTTATGTGCAGCGCTGTACTTATCACCATCTGCGGTACCATCATCAAAAATGCCAGAGCCAGTAACACTTGTATAAAACTCACTATTAGCTAAATTATCGTCAGAAAAGATTTGGTCTATGTTTGAGCCAAATGTAAATTCATCAGCTATACCACGGTGCGTAATACCAAATTGAATATTGCTTGCATCACGTTTTTTTTCAGAGAAATCGCCACCCACCTTAAGTTCTAACTCATAGCCATCACCATAAAACGGGATACCCATATTCCAACCATACGTATCTACATCATCATGCAACGTTTGATAATCACGAGTAACGTTTGTTGCAGCAACATCTTGTAACTGCTCTGATTCAAATACACCATCATTTAAGTTAGTTTGAAAAACAACATCCAATGCGCCTGGAGCATCTCTGTTGGCGCGGCTTGTACCGGCATACCAATCAAAAAATAAATTTTCTAATTCAGGAAAGTTATGCGTCCCTTTGAGCTGCGTGGAGAACATTTCACGCTCTTCATACATAACATCAACACGGCGTAATTCAGTAACACCTTCTTCTGATTCGTTAGCATCGAAAAAATCACGGTTACGCACTCGGTCACTCATATCATGAAGGGCAATATTTGTTAGTTCAAACTTATGATTATTATTAAATTCATAACCCAAATTTAATGTGCCACTCCAGCGAACGGTTTGTTCAGTAGATATGCCATCATAAGTTTGTGCAAAACATTTATCTTCACAGCCTAAACTACCTAAGTTTGTACCACTTTGCTCTTTAACTACTTCCCATTCATTGTCATAGGAAACAGCGGCAAGTACACCAAATGTACCCACTTCAGACTCAAATCTATCACCTAGTGCTACTGAAAAATTCATGCCTGGATCAACGTCTTTCTCAGTAGGTCCAACTTGCCAATCTAGAGATTGAAGGAGCGCTTGACGCTGCTCAAGCGTAGTATTGCTGTCACCTTCAAGTCCTGCATCACTTTTAAGCGCTGTAGAAATCAATGACGGTAATGCACGTGTACCATCATCGCGCCCCATCCAATCATCATCACCACCACTGTAAAAATAACCTGTGTCACTGTTAGAAGTGTTATATGAAGTACCTAACTGTATTTTAAACAAAAAATCAGAAGGAATAGATTTGGTGCGAATATTTACATTACCACCACCAAAGTGCGCTGGCATATCAGGAGAAAACGATTTCTGCACACTTAAACTTTCAATAATATCCGATGGAAATAAATCCAGTGGAACAACTGATCGAGTAGGATCGGGGCTTGGAACATACATGCTATTAAGTTGGGTACTTGAATAACGCTCACCCAAACCACGAACATAAATATACTTACCATCGACTAAGGTTAAACCAGTCACACGACGAAGCGCTGAAGCTGCATCGCCATCACCTGTGCGTGATATTTGATCAGCACCCATAATATCAGCAACAAATGCCTGATTTTGGCGCTCTTGTAGTACTGCGCCTGCACTACCTTTTAGTCGCTGGCCAACAGCAACTACTTCTTCTATTTCTTGAGCCTCGGCTTCGGCTGCTATAGCTGTGTTTACTGATAGCCCCATAATTGCGGCCATAACTGCGCAATTTAGTTTACAAAGAACAAGAGAAGAGGGTTTAAAAGATTTCATTTTTATACTCCGAAACAAAACAAGACATTAGCCGGACTTACGTCCGGCTTTTAGTAGAGAGGATTAAAGACCTACCTTAACCCAACCTGCTGTCCAGTCTGTTTGTGCATCCATTGCACCAATGTAATCTACTGAATCAAAGTAACTATCTAGGCTTGAAGAATCAAAACCATTACCTAGCAGTAATGACTCAGCCGAAGGCATATATCCGTTATCTGCTAGATTAAGGTCTGTGGCTGCTTGCACAGAGTTACCTGTTTGGCCTAAGAACCAAGATTCAACATTACCAGTACCAATAGCTTGCGTACCAAAGTTATTTGCCGTTTCACATGCAACAACTGAGTGAGTAACAGTTAATGTACCATCCTCGGCGCGAGGCGCTGAATCTGAACCCACACGTAAACAATTTGAATAATCTGCACCGCCTGTTACAACCACGTTTTTAAGCATACCTGCAGTGCCTGCACGTAGACGTATACCGTTAACCCCTACATTACCAATAATAGTAACATTAGAAATTGTAGGCATTGTAAGTGGTGTTGCATTTGAATCAAACTCAGAATTATCCGCCTCAATCGCATTATCACCTGTTGAATCAGCTTGTTTGATAAGTACGTATTGCGCTTTACCCGTCCAACCAAATGACCAATCTAGTGAGTCATCACCAATATTAGTTAAAACCAGGTGACTGATGTTTGCAGTACCACCGAAAAATTCAACACCATCGTCCAGATTTTCATGAACGTGAATGTAATCAAGCTCTGTTTGACTACCAACACCAGCAAGCGTAATGCCGTTTAACTCATCTCCGTTACCAAGCGTTTTACCTGCTTGTTTAACTGCCACGTATTTTAAAGTACCTGAGTTATCTTCTGGGTCATTACCACCAAATTGGCCAGCGTCACCTTCAGCAGACACACCACAGTTTGCAAGCTCATCAGCGGTAGCTTCGCCTTCTTGATCGCCACACGAGTTAGCCGGTGCATTACCTAAAAGCACTAAACCGCCCCATTGACCAATAGTCGTTTCGCCACCAGTAACATCTTCAATAGACGTCATAGTAATTGGCTGAGTTGCACTGCCTACGGCCTCTATTTTAGAACCACGACGAACAACTAAGAAGTCATCACCCGACTCGCCAATTAGCGTAGTACCAAATTGAACATATAAAGTCGTTTCATCAGCGCGGTCATTACCTACGGCTGTACGGCCTTTTAGAATCCAATGTGCATCGTTAGTTAATGTTACGTCTGAAGTGAATACAACATCAGAAGTTAACTGATAAACTGGCTTGTCTGTGATTGCAGGAAAGCTTGCTGATACATCAGTAGCAAAACCCTGCTCTAAGGCGTTTTGAATATCATCAGGAAAACTTGGCGTTATAGCGACTGTCCAACCATCCATCCAGTTATTATCGCCATCAAACGCACCGATATAATCTGTTTTAGTAAAGAATGAATCAAGGTCTGACGAATCAACACCCGAACCTAATAATGGAGAGCTCGATTTAGGTGTAAAGCCATCGGTTGCTAAACTGAGGCCAGCAGATGTAAGCGTTTGGTTACCTGTTTGGCCTTCAAACCAAGATTGAACGTTACCACCAGCGATTGCTTCACTACCAAAATTATTATCTTCACTACATGCCACTACAGAGTTTTCAATAGAAAGCTCTCCAGATTCTGCATTGGCTACAGAGTCAGACCCCACACGTAAACAGTTTGAGTAATCTTCTGGTCCTGTAATTACAACATTGCGAAGAACGCCAGCAGTACCGGCACGTAAACGAACACCATTTGTACCATCAGCCCCCACAATTGTAACGTTAGAGATAAGTGGTTTAGTTAAAGGTGTAGCATTTGAATCAAACTCTGAGTTATCCGCTTCAATAGCGTTATCGCCACCAACAGCACTTTGTTGAATATAGATATTTTGTGCACGACCTGTCCAACCAAACGACCAATCAAATGCATCGTCACCAATGTCAGTAAGTACTATGTTACGAACATTTACAGTACCACCAAAAAACTCAACGCCATCATCAAGGTTTTGGTGAACTTGGATATATTCTACTTTTGTTTGTGAACCAACACCTGCAAATGAGATACCGTTTAGTTCATCACCATTACCCAGTGTTTTACCTGCATGCTTAACAACAATATAACGAAGAACACCTGAGTTATCATCACTGATATCACCACCAAACTGACCCGCGTCACCTTCAGCTGATACACCACAGTTAGCTAATTCTTCTGCAGTCGTTTCACCAGTTTGATCGCCACACGAGTTAGCAGGCGCATTACCTAAAAGTACCAAACCGCCCCACTGCCCAATTGTTGTTTCAGCGCCTGTTACATCTTCAATAGATGTCATTGTAATAGGTGCAGTTGCATTACCATTGGCATTAATTTGTGAACCACGACGTACAACTAAAAAGTCATCGCCTGATTCACCAATTAGCGTTGTACCCGCTTGAACATATAATGTAGTTGCATCTGCGCGGTCATTACCAACTGCAGTACGACCATTTAAAATCCAATGTGCATCGTTAGTAAACGTTACATCTGCTGTGAACGTTGTATCTTCAGCTAAGCGATATACGGGCTTATCCGTAATTTCTGGGAACTCACCAGATACATCTGATGCTAAGCCTTGTGCAAGCGCATTATCAATATCAGTAGGGAAGCCACCATTAATACCAACGGTCCAACCTTCCATCCAGTTAGTTGACCCATCAAAAGCACCAACTTGGCCATTTGCGATAAGCGGCGAGCCAGCAAGAGGTGTATAACCGTTGTCATCTAGCATTAAATCAGCTGGAGTAAGTGTTTGGTTAGCGTCTTGGCCTTCAAACCAAGATTGTACATCGCCACCGTTAATAGCTTCGCTGCCAAAATTATTCGCTGCAGTTTGACAAGCAACGATAGAGTTTGTAATCGTAAGCGTGCCATCCTCAGCACGTGGTACTGAATCTGAACCTACACGTAAACAGTTTTCATAAGTAGCTGGGCCCGTTACAAATACATTTTTAAGAGCGCCCGCAGTACCCGCACGTAAACGAATACCGTTATTTCCCTCAGCACCCACAATTGTAACGTTTGAAATAGTAGGTAAAGTTAATGGTGTTGCACTTGAATCAAATTCAGAGTTATCAGCTTCGATAGCGTTATCGCCTACGTTAGCCGCTTGCTGAATATAAACGTTTGTAGCTGAGCCCGTCCAACCAAAAGACCAATCTAGCGAATCGTCACCAATATTGGTAAGTACAACATTGCTTACATTAACGGTGCCACCAAAAAACTCGATACCATCATCAAGATTTTCATGTACTTGAATATAATCAACTGTAGTTGCAGAGCCAACACCGGCAAACGTAATACCATTTAACTCATCACCATTACCTAACGTTTTACCGGCTTGCTTAACAAGTACATACTTTAAAGTACCTGAATTATCATCACTGATATCGCCACCAAATTGGCCTGCGTCACCTTCAGCCGACACACCACAATTAGCAAGTTCATCAGCTGTTGCTTCACCTTCTTGGTCGCCGCAAGAATTTGCTGGCGCGTTACCTAATAGTACTAAACCGCCCCACTGGCCAATCGTTGTTTCTTGAGCTGTAACATCTTGAATTGAGGTCATTGTAATGGGCTGACTTACAGTCCCTACCGATTCAATTTGTGAACCGCGACGAACAACTAGGAAGTCATCTCCTGTTTCGCCAATAATCGTTGTACCTTGCTGAATATAAAGTTTGGCGTTATCTGCGCGATCATTACCAACGGCAGTTCGTCCATTTAATATCCAGTGCGCGTCGTTTGTTAACGATACATCAGTAGTGAACACGGTATCTGCAGCTAAGCGATAAACAGGCTTATCTGTAATAGATGAAAACTCACTAGAAACATCAGTTGCTAAACCTTGAGTAAGAGCATTATCAATATTAGTAGGAAAGCCAGTAGTCGCATTTTGTGAATCATCACGTGATGACGTTTCATCACTTGTATCGTCACCGCCTTCAACAACGTTAGTTACTGTATCACCTTCATTGATAGTTGTGTCGCCTTCAGATACTACTAAGTCTCCACCACAACCTGCTAAAGATACTGCAGTTGCAATCAAACTTACTTTGAATAAGTCAGATAATTTCATTGTTCACTCCATTAAAGTATTTAATTATTTTTTAGGTGCTTAAATAAACTCAAGTCACCTTAAAACACTTAAACAATGCTTTAAGGTCACTTGAGTTTAGCTGCGGTAACAATACGGGAGACTTATGACAAAGTAGTTACAGTTTGATAACCATAAGATGACAATGGTAACTAACTAAAAATCAGAAACTTAAATGATTTTAACGACGAAAAAAACCGCCCTAAGGCGGTTTTGGTGTTGCGATTATGAAATGGTTTTACACGCGTTACTTTTTTAATGAGTAAAGCGCTTTAAAATTTACAACAAAGCTGTTTTGAGAGTTTCTGCATGCACTTTTTCACGCTTTACATATTTGATCCACTGCTGTGCTAAACGCTGAGATTTTTTATGTTTTTCTGCCTGCTCAAACGCTAAAATTGACGCATCAAAATTTTGCATGTTGTACTGAGCCATACCCAGGGCAACGAATGCATTTGATTCAAAATCAAGGCCGCCTTTATCTAGTGCTTTACGTGCAGCATCAGCGGCTTCTTCATATTGCTCTGTGTTAACAAACACTTCTGCTAGGCGTTGTTCGTATTTACCGTGCTCTGATAAATCAGCCGCTTTTGCAAAGTAGGTAATAGATTTTTCATCTTCTTTCGCCTGAATCATTGCCTCGGCTACAAAAGCGTAGTTTTTTGCTGTTTTTTCAGCAATACCTTTATCAATAGCTTCGCTCATAACAACTGCTGCTTTAAACGCCAAGCCATTGTATAAATAAACTTGAGCAAGCTGGCGTAAATCAGACTTAGAAGTTAAAAAACCTTGTTGATAAGCTGATTCAATCACTGCTAGTTGCTCTTTTTCTTTGCCCGTTTCGCCATACATTCCAGAGAGCTGAACCCAATATTCAGGCTTATTGTATAGCTTTACCATACGTTCAAGTACGGCAACTACTTTGTCAGTTTGGTTAAGTGAGTAGTACATAGCACGTTGTAATACTAGCCAATTTTCTTTTGGGGTTTTACCTTCGCTGTCACTTAGTGAAATAACTTGCGTAATATACTCTAGCCCTTTTTGGTAATCCTTTAACTGATAATACGTTTGTGCTCTTAATAAATAGTAACCTTCTGTTTTAGGTTTAGTATTTATTGAATCCCATTTATCTAAAAACGTAATTACCTTTTTATAATCACTATTGGCCATTGCCAATTGCGCCAAGCTAAATGTAGTGCTTAAAC
The DNA here is from genome assembly GCF_005886985.1 of Pseudoalteromonas sp. S3178. Lineage (NCBI taxonomy): Bacteria > Pseudomonadati > Pseudomonadota > Gammaproteobacteria > Alteromonadales > Pseudoalteromonadaceae > Pseudoalteromonas > Pseudoalteromonas sp. S3178. The sequence continues at coordinate 49,721 of NZ_PNCW01000043.1, forward strand.
GAAGTGATTCAGGAATGGCCTCCTCTGCAACCACTTTTTCAAACGAGGCAATCGCTTTTGGTAAGTCGTTTTCGTTGTAATAAATAAAGCCGTAAAAGTTATGCATCATTGCAATTTCGTACGAGTTCATGCTTGAAGCTCGCTCTTCAATACTATTAAGCGCTTCAAGGCCTGCTTTAACATCGCCATCGTCGGCAAGTTTTTGCGCTCGAGCAAGCTGGCTATAAACCTTTTCACGCAGTGCGGGTACACGCTTTGTTTTTTGTTCTGACTCTGCATATGCACTTGCCAAATTAACGCCAGGTAACATATTTAGAGCACTTGGAGTTACAATGCTTGTGCTGATCGCCGCAGTACAAAACAATGTAACTTTTAAAATTTTAGTTGTTGGGTTTAATTTTATAACTGATTTAATAAATGGTTTCATAATCGCCTCGCATTTCTGTCCGTTGACTTGTGGTTAGATATTTCATTAACCACTTATTTGGAAAGATATTTTATTTTGAACACCCGCCACTTCAACGGCTTCACCGTTAACTACACGCGGCTTGTATTTAAACTTGAGTGCAGCATCCATTGCGGCTCTATCAAATAGTGACTCGGGAACTGCTTTTACAACCTGAGGGTCGCGCACTGTGCCTTGCTTAGTTACTGTAAATTCAACAATCACATAGCCTTCAATGCCGCGAGATAAAGCACGACGCGGATACACAGGCGCTACTTTAACGATGGGTAAGTATTCGCCATCGCTTGTTTCCAGCGCTAAGCCGCCTGATAAGTTCACATCAGCATCTACATTGGCGCCAAAGTCGAAATTATTGGCGTTTGCCGCTGTATCACTACTTTGCATTTGTGGTGATTCCATTGGCGGCGGTGGCTCTTTTGGTGTGGGTGGCTTTTGCGGTTTACGTTCTTTTTTTTGTACTGTTTCTTCTTTTTTCAAACGTACAAAATCTAAAACGTTACCTTTTACTGGCTCCGACATAGCACCTTTACCACCGGTGATAAGTGCCTGCATGCCTAAAAACAGCATAAAGGTCACTACTCCGGCTACAACTAATGCAACTAAATATCGCAACATAACTAACCCTTACGACGCATCTTGAGCAGCAATAGATACATCAAACGCACCTGCAGCGCGCGACGCATCCATTACTTTAATTAACATATCAGTCGTGGCTTTTTTGTCGGCTTGAATAACCACGCTCCCTTGTGGGTTTTCAGCTTTTAAGCGCTCAATATTCGCTTGCACTGCACGTACATCAATTTGGCGTTTATTAATCCAAATTTCACCTTTGTCTGAAATCGCAACTAAGATGTTTGCACGCTCTTTTTTAACAGCTGTGGCTGCTTCTGGGCGGTTTACATCAATACCGGCTTCTTTTACAAAAGAGGCAGTTACAATAAAGAAAATAAGCATAATAAATACAACGTCTAACATTGGTGTCATGTTAATTTCTTCTGCTTCGTCTTCTTGTAATAGGTTTCCTAACGGGGCTCTCATTTTTATTCTCCTAGGATAAGCGGCGTAAAAGTTAGCCGCCTATCTATATTTATTTAGTGATCTAAAACCATGCTATCTTCAAGTAGTTCAACTTCGCGCTTAGCTCTGCGTTGTAAAAACGTAGAGGCAAATACTCCCGAAAGTGCGCCAACCATGCCTGCCATAGTAGGAATAGTTGCTTTGGAAACACCTGATGCCATAGAGCGCGCACTACCAGTGCCTGTAATTGCCATTACATCAAACACTTCAATCATGCCGGTTACTGTGCCTAACAAACCAAGGAGCGGACAAAGCGCTACCATTACGTTAATTAACGCAAGGTTTGTGTTTAAGCGCATACCCGCACGGGATATCATCGCCTGGCGAATTTGCTCTGCATTCCAGCTATTGCGCTCTGCACGGTTAGTCCAATCGGCCTTTACGCCATGTTTATAACTACGAAAACCATTAAATAAATAAATAAATCGCTCGAGTATCAATAACCACATCGCGAAGATTAACACCCCGATGACCAAGAGAACTTGGCCACCAGTGTCGAGAAAATCACGGATAGCATTGATTGAGTCAATCAATAGCACCATGGTTTATGCTCCTTTCTCACTACGCTTGGCGATAATACCTGCACTTTGCTCTTGTATAGTAAGCAAAATGTTTTTAGCGCGAGTATTAAGTAAGGTGTATAAAAATACCGTAGGAATAGCCACAACTAAGCCAAGTACCGTTGTTACCAATGCTTGTGAAATACCACCAGCCATTAATTTAGGGTCACCGGTACCAAACAGCGTGATAGCTTGGAAGGTGTTGATCATACCGGTTACTGTACCGAGTAAACCAAGTAGCGGTGCCACCACTGAGATGATTTTAATCAGTGTTAAATTACGCGTTACTTTTGGCATTTCACGTAAAATAGCTTCGCTTAATTTAAGCTCTAATGTGTCGTGGGCAACATCAGGGAACTGATCTTTTACTTTCATTACGCGACCAAGTGGGTTGTCGTCGCGTGCTACATCATCTTTAAGTTGGCGACGGATTTTTCCACCCATAACCATTAGCGAGAAAAAGCGCTCAAGAGAGATAAGTAAAGCTATTAAACCTACACCTAAAATAACGTAACCAACTGTACCGCCTTGGTGTACACGCTCTTGCGTATCGGGTGCTTGTACTAATAAACCTAAAATAGAGCCACCGGTTGGGTCAAGTGCAAACTGTACAACACCGTTTTTAGTGTTTTGTAACTCATCTGCCGTGGCTGTAAAACGTGATACTGGCTGACGTGTTAACTCACTCAATGTGTTAGTAGCAGGATTAAACTCTAAATATTTACCGTTTGATACAAGGTTAAATGCACCTACACGTAGTACTTCTTGCTGTGCTTTAGTGCCGCCCTCAACTATAACGCTTGCATCAAAACGACTTACTTTACCTTGCTCGGTCATTTCACGTTGTAGTTCAAACCACACTTTTTCAATATCTTCGATAGAGGCAAGCTTTGAGGTTGAACCCATTTTTTGAGCCAGCTCATCCATAAATGTACTACGTCCAGCAATCTCGGCTGATACCACTGAGGTTGCAAACTTATTGCTTGAATCCCCTGCTACTTGTTGAAGTACACCAAATAACTCTTTAAGAGATCCCATACGTTTAGATAATGTATCGGTTAAATTAGCTAGCTTTACTTCATTTTCTTCAAACTGAGTTTCTAAACGTTCAGATTCAACAAGCATTTGATTACGCTTTGCTTGTGTATTTTTAAGCATTTGTACTTGCTCATTTTGACGAGCTGCAAACTCTTGTTCACGTTGTTTATTTTGTACGCTTTGGGCTGACTTACCCTCTTCAAGGGTTTTAAGTAGTGAATCTAAATTCATCGGCTCTGCCGCTACACATGTACCCGTAATGCTAAGACTTGCAGCAAAAAGGGCTACTTTTGTCATTTGAGTAAACAATTTCATTTCTAACCTCTTATTCTGCTGCGTGTACTGGCAGAGTTAACATATCTGGGGCAAGTTGCTTACGCGCTATGCGTAAACCTTTATTGATTTGGCTTATTGTAGAATCTGGCAAAGCAACAAACGATTTAGTGTCTGTATTCCAGCTACCTGCTTTTTTACCGTCGCGTGTTAAGTAAATAAGTTCTAAGCGGCCAATGCGTAAAAAATCTACCTCGCGCTCTTTACCGTCTATATCTAATAAAGAGGTGTAGGCTTCGATAGTGCGACCGTAATCAACTTCAACTTGGTAAGCTTCAAGTACACGGCGAAATTTTTCGCTTGAGTTGATGTCTGCACGGTTCATCATTTCACTTAAAGAGGTAATTCTTTTTGTGCGTTCGTCAGTTAAAAATGGCACATCTAGTGCTACAAACTGCTCAAGGCCTGTGATCATACGTAACATAAGCGGGGTAATTTGACGTTCAATAATAGAAACTTGATCCATTGACAGGTTAAGTGATTCCATTTCTTCAATTTGGTTATTTAACTGCTTAGTTAATTGCGCGTTGTAAACAGCTAACCCGTCAATTTCTTTGTTAAGCGTTTTAAATTGTTGAAGACGTCCTTGCATTGAGTCTGCAATCTTGTCTATTTTTGTTTGTGATTGCGCAGCTAACTTATTTATTTCGCTGCTTTTATCGATAACCTTATCTAAATCGTTTGCGTGTACAGCAGCACTTGCAGCCACAATACCAGCTAAGATTAATGGTTTAACGCCTTTCATCGCATACACCTTTACTCGTTAATTAGCGGATTTGCTAGTTGGTTTTTTAGCTTTAATTGTTAAATGCAAACAATTTAAAGACTAAAGATTTTCAATGAGCGAAATTGTATAGATGAAAAATGACAGGCATGTTGCGCAAAAAAGTCGGTTTTATGACAGCGGTAATAATGACGACTTAATGAAGCAAAAGTGTAATGAGCAGTATAAAGAGAGAATGAGTGCTTTGTGACAAAACACTCATTTATAAAAAGTTATTTTAAAAGCGCACTAATTTTATTAAAGGACTGCTGCCAATCGGTGTAATTAATATCAATAGGAAAAGCTTTATCATTATTAATAAGCACTAATGATGGAAAGCCTTGAATGGGTAAGCTATGAGCATAGGCAAGCTCGGCATTAAGCTCATCATTAATTTGATGTGATTGCAGTGAACTTGCAAAATCGGCTTTATCTAAACCAATGTGCTGCGCAAGTTCAATTAGTGTGTTTTCATCAGATGGGTTTTGAGCATTTAGATAATAAGCATGTTGAATAGCAGCGACCATGTCGGCCTCTTTATTTGCTTTGCGCGCTATAAGTGCAGCCCTACATGCTGGATACGTTGAACGCCTGGGCTGGCACTCTTGCCAAAAGGCATAATTAAATTGTGTACCTAACTGTGCAGCAATTTTACGCCATGTGTTTTGTAACATATCTTGCATATTTTGTGGCATAGGCGCTTGGCTGTCCGGTGCTAAGCCCCCCACTTTGTACTCTATGGTTAATATATCTTTAAAGTTATTTTCTAGTTCGCTTTTTAATTTTAACCAGGTAGGTGCAAAACCCCAACACCAACTACACATTGGGTCATGAACATATATGAGTTTACTTTGTGTCATAATTAACCTTTATTATGTGCTGATATAACTTTATTGCGACCTTGCTCTTTCGCTAAATATAAAAATTCATCAGCTTTTTTAATTCTTTTTCGTACTCAGCCACATTATTTACTTGTGCTACGCCTATACTACACGTTAATACGACTCTGGATTTAGTACTATTTAAAATAACATATTCACTGACATATTCTCTAAAGTCATCAGCTAATTTAGTGGCCTGTTGACTGCGCTCATTTGGCAAAATCACTACAAATTCCTCACCACCATAACGCGCTTTAACCGCAGAGCTTGGAAACTGCGACTCTAGCAATTTTGTAAACTCAATTAAAACAGTATCACCAAAGTCATGGCCGTACGTGTCGTTCATCGCTTTAAAGTTATCTAAATCGAGTAATAAAATTGAAAAAGGTAAGTATTCGTGTGGGTTTTCATCAACCAATTTTAAAAAATGTGAGGTTATAAAGCGCCTGTTAGCACCACCGGTAAGCTGATCGGTATAAGCGTCTTGTGTTTGTTCAAGAGTAATACCCGCGATATTCATATGGCTTCTGTGCCTAAAATATTCACCAATAAATGAAAATACAAACACTAGGGCGTGTTGATCTTTGCGGATTGAAATTTGTTCAATCTAGGGGCGATTAAATCGCGGCGCGAGGTTTGTAACCTAGTGGGCTAAGTAAAAACCGAGCAACAAAGAGTTTATCGCCCCTAGGCAGAACCCGAAGGGCAGCGCATGTTTGGCATTTATGCTGCGTTATCGCCTATTTATGTGGAATAACCACACTTCATAAGCTCTGCCTTGCCTTAAAACCAAACATACTGCTGCAAATTCAACTATCAA
>NZ_PNCW01000430.1:0-267 GCF_005886985.1 Pseudoalteromonas sp. S3178
ACGCACTTTACGTCGCTTTTAGCGCAGGTGAAAGACATTACACTCAACGCACTAGATCACCAAGAATATCCGTTTGCGCTGTTAGTGGATAAGCTTGGTATTGAACATGATGCCAGCCGCTCTACGGTATTTCAGGTCATGTTTGTGATGCTCAATCACCGCGTTGAGCAATCGCATATGGATGAAAATAATGTCGCGTACTATAAGGGCTTTCCTATGCAATTTATGGAACTGCCTGAAGAAGAAGGTCAATTTGACATTACGCTT
>NZ_PNCW01000431.1:0-333 GCF_005886985.1 Pseudoalteromonas sp. S3178
ACGCCATCAAAGAATACGTATTGTTGGTAGCTATGCGCTTCACTCCAGCGACCGTAAACAACCACGGTGTCGTCATTGAATTCAGCAGCCCAACTAGCCCCCACTACATCGTCAATATTGATGACTGTGTGAGTTGGCGCACAGCGAGTAAATAGTAGTTTCTTGGCTTCTGCATAGCTTTGCATATCACCGTGATAATCTAAGTGATCGCGCGTCAAATTGGTGAAAACAGCCACATCAAAGTCGCACTCATCAACTCGACCTTGCACCAAGCCATGGGAAGAGACCTCCATCGCGACTTGATCATATTGTTGCTGTAAAAACGCCAAAATA
>NZ_PNCW01000432.1:0-318 GCF_005886985.1 Pseudoalteromonas sp. S3178
CTTGAAACCAAGACTTTTGCTCTTGCTCATGCTCCATCAATAAATCAATAAGTGCACGATTTATATCATGGGAAGATTGATTATTAAGAATAAGGCCCAAATCAAAAATAGGGGTAGGGACGCCCATATAATCTTTAACGCCCAAAAAGCTGGGGTTGTCATTGGGTAAATCCGTTAAATTTTCTTCATAACGTTCAGTGAGCAAAATATCTAATATCTTCAGAGATATGGTTTTTTGTCCAACTCGAAAGTTTATTAAATCCATGTTCGCCTCTAAAAAATTATAATTATCTTTTAAGAGTAGAACATTATGACGAA
>NZ_PNCW01000433.1:0-375 GCF_005886985.1 Pseudoalteromonas sp. S3178
TTGGGTACGCGAGTCGATAGCATTAGTGAAGTACCTTACACTTTGCGTATTGAGCTCACCCGCTTGCTGCAAAATATTAATGACTTCAGGACCACCTAAATTCTCAGAAAGTACGATGCGATCGTCGATGTCAATTCGATAGGCATCCACAGTAAATGAGAACGCGTCTAGTGTATAGACAAAGCCCGCCGTCATATTGACCGACTCTTCAGGCTCAAGCTCTCGAGCACCTAGCGCTTTTGCAGCTGGCGTATCAACAGTAAAGTGACCTACTTCACTAGGTACGCCATTTTCAAATACCGTAGCAATGGATTTATAGGACGTTTGAGCCAATGAAGGCGCTCTAAAACCTGTGCTTACAGCACCACGTAGTGA
>NZ_PNCW01000434.1:0-274 GCF_005886985.1 Pseudoalteromonas sp. S3178
ATGTTCCAATGCGTATTGGCAAGCTGCAAAAACGCGAGTATCGAGTTGCTCTTTCTGGGGCATAGTTCTTGGATCAGAGGCGTGAAAACACTCTTCAACGGGGTAAATGAACCCTTCTGACTCTAAGATAGGGGCGTCTAAATAAGAGGCTAATTTTTGGCTGTTTAACGTCGCCGAGGTAACAATTAGTTTGTGTGATTGAGCCTGCCTTAAGAGCGCTAATAATAAGTCCATGTCCCAGCGTCTTTCATGAAACTCATCCAACATCACGACG
>NZ_PNCW01000435.1:0-268 GCF_005886985.1 Pseudoalteromonas sp. S3178
TCAGCATTGGCGATCAGCTCGCTTTGCATATCAACCGCAACAATATAATCATTGCCCTTAGTTTGGCTGAGTATCAACGGTTGATTAAACAGCGCTAATGGAGTGCGCTTTGCCAGCCATTTGCCCTGCTCAACGAAGTTGTTGCGCTGTGGCGCAAGCGAAAACAATGCAAAAGGGGCCAACTCACCATTACTTTGGCGTAAAAATACTAAAGGAAACTCAGCTGCTAGCTTTGGCATCTCCGATAATACAACCGGCACAGCCTGCT
>NZ_PNCW01000436.1:0-310 GCF_005886985.1 Pseudoalteromonas sp. S3178
AGCTGATCCGTGTGTTCTGGTTGATTGGCTCCTTTCTAAGCAGTGGCATGACTTAGACACACTACATCAATCACTTTGGCAAGGGTTATTTGCGCAACCTCATAAAGCTGCTTAATCCGCTGCTTTACCCTGTATTTTTGCAATAGTTATGCTGATTTTTTTCTGTAATGTAATGCATTTCTAATACGCATTGGCACATATTCTCGGCTATACTGTCAGTCAGGTAGAAAAAAATATAGGTAACAGTATGGCTTTATTGGAAAATTTAACCATTAAACGACGCTTGCAACTGAATGCCCTTGTTGTGGGT
>NZ_PNCW01000437.1:0-298 GCF_005886985.1 Pseudoalteromonas sp. S3178
ATTTCGCTCCAAATGGTCGCCTCGCCACCTAAAATATGTCCGTCGTTTACTTGGCTCAACGGTGTTGAAACCTTGACTGGTTGTGGTTTTTCAAGCGCCTCAAGTGTGAGCGGATAACGGCTATTACCAATCATTACCGCGCCTTGTTGCTGTGCTTTATGAAACTCAAACTGTAACGGTCCCATCCAACTATCCATGGTAGCGGTAAATTGCTGAGTCTTGCTAGTAATTGGCCTATCTGTTTGTGCTAGCTGATGGCGGTTGTTATTTAGCTTTATAAGTACTTGTTCACCCAACA
>NZ_PNCW01000438.1:0-315 GCF_005886985.1 Pseudoalteromonas sp. S3178
CTGCGCCCTTTGTCAAAGGGGACGAAGTGACTAAAAACTTGCATGCCATGGCACTTGATCGCATTCGTCAATTAAGCGCACATGAGATTGGTCATACATTGGGGATTGCGCATAATTTCTCTGCGTCAGCAAAAGAGCGTGCATCGGTGATGGATTATCCTCATCCATTGGTTGGCTTCGATGGTCAAGGCAAACTAGATATTACCCAAGGCTATGCCAAGGGCATGGGAGACTGGGATAAGCAAGTCGTAAAGTATGGATATAGTGACTTTGGTGCCAATGATGAAGCGCAAGCATTAGCAGCAATATTGGCAG
>NZ_PNCW01000439.1:0-307 GCF_005886985.1 Pseudoalteromonas sp. S3178
TGCCTTCCATGACAGCGTTGTCAAGTCTCTCAGTAATAAACGCCACAATCAACAAGTTTCAGATACGATCAGTGCTGAAGACATAGGTAAGTTTCCAGATAAAAACGTGGCAGAGGCGCTGCAACGGATCACCGGTATCTCACTCTCTCGAGCACAAGGTGAAGGTGAACGGATTGGCGTGCGAGGCACAACCCCCGAGCAAAATAGGACCTATTTGAATGGTCAATATCTCGCCTCCGCTGACTGGTGGATCTCAAGTCAGCCAAGCCGTGGCTTTAATTTTACTTTATTACCCAGTGAAATAGTC
>NZ_PNCW01000044.1:0-53694 GCF_005886985.1 Pseudoalteromonas sp. S3178
CGATAAACTCTTTGTTGCCTACATGGATGTAGGTAAGGGGCGTGAGCAGGACGCGGAAGCTTTACTCGGTTTTTACTTAGCCCACTAGGTTACAAACCTCGCGCCGCGATTTAATCGCCCCTAGATTGAACAAATTTCAATACACAAAGATCAACACGCCCTAAATATTCCCTAACATTAATTTTAAAATCTGATTTATAGGATGCAAAATTTTATATGAATACTTTACACATTAAAAAGCCAGCAATAAGTGTAATTGCTCTTAGTATACTGATGTTTTTTGGTAGTAAGAGCGTTTCGGCTAATGAGTTACTACTTCCACTAACGGATCCCCTAAATGAAGGCGAGTGGGTTTTAAACACTCAAGTAAGTGATGAATTTGAAGCCAGCACTATCGATGAAGAACGTTGGTACATTGTGGGTAAAATAGAAAACGGTAAACCCGTTTATAAGCACCCTGATAAGCCAAATAAAAAAGTATGGAAAGGTCGAGCACCTTCGCAATTTTCGGGTAATAACTACCGATTAGAAAATGGCAAACTAAAACTCGAGACACGTTGGGAACCCGACTTTCCTTTTGAAGAAAAAATACATAAGCCCGTGTTTGGCGATGCACTTAAATACGAAAACCTCACGACGGCATGCTTTATTGGCAGAAAGTCTTTTCAGTACGGATACATAGAAATTAAAAGTAAAGCCGCTGATGCCCAAGTTAGTAGTGCATTTTGGTCGATGGGCGAAAAGTTAGAAGTTGATTTTTTTGAATTATTTGGCGATTCGCTCGATCCTCAAAAAGATCACATAGACAGTGAATTATGGTGGTCAATTCGCGATTGGAATAAAAAGGTCATGGGCAAGCCCACTTACACAGAACGAAAAGACTTAGGTTTTAGAGTAGCCGATGACTTTCACGTGTATGGAATTGATTGGAGCGCTGATGGAATTAAATATTATGTTGACGGTAAATTATTTAGCGATGTATCTGCAGCACAAGCTGATGCCTGGGCAAAACAGCATCGCGGGGTTGATAAAGGCTATGTAGCCACTAAGCCATTATTTTTATGGCTTGATCAGGAGACTTTTCCTTGGCATGGCGTACCAAAAAGCAAAGAAGAGCTTGAACGTAATAGCCCTGAGGGCAAAAAAGATGATGGTGTAGTCGACTTTGAAATTGAATACATCCGTGTGTGGCAGCAAAAACCGTTACAGTCAGTTAAGTAAGGAATGAGTTAAATGAAAAAAAATATTAAGTCAGCAAACACGTTATTTTGTTTATCAGTGATTGCTACAAGTGTTCTGCTTTATGGATGTAACACTACTCAAAAGCAAAGTAATGAAACGCTAAGTGAAAATAGCAGTAATAAATTAATGTTTAGCGAATCGCACAATATTATACCTTTTGAGCCGCTATCGCGTCGTAAATGGGACAGCGCACTAATTGCGGACTTTGATAAAGATGGCTATCAAGATGTATTAATTACTGAGCATACTCACGCAGTAAAAATTTTTTGGAATAACAAAAACAATACATTTTCAGCACCACAGGTAATTATTAAAGGCGATACACACGGCGTTGCTGCTGCTGACTATGACTTAGATGGTCGAATGGATTTAATAATAGCCCAAGGCGGTGGTGGAGGCCTAAAACCGCGTTTACCTGTATCGTTTCAAATAAATCATGACCGTACTGTTGAAGGAGGGGAAACATTTGATGATTTTGAACGTACACGCGGACGTGCGGTTAAATTAATTGATGGTAATAACAGTGGCACTTTAGATTTAATGCTCTCTGCTTTTCCGCTTAAGAAGCAAAAAAAGGGAGCTAATCATATATATAAAAACGAAGGGCATAATCAGTTTAAGTTTGTCGATTACTTACCTACTGCAAAATGGCTTGGATATAAAGCCTTAGTTAGTGATTTTGATAATGACGGGCACGATGATTTATTTTTTTACGGTGGAGATGACATTGTTGCAGCGCAGAGTAAATCTGATTTAGGTTATAAAAATAAAAGTAAGGCTGTACTAGGAAATAATCGCAATATTAGCCATGTAAGCAGCATGACCGAAATCGACTTTGATAATGACGGTGACTTTGATTTATTTTTAACCCGCGCTAAACACCAATTTGAACAACATACTTTTTATGACGCTCAATCTCAAAATTTTGCTTTTTTTACTCGTAACGAAGCATTTAAATTTGAAGATTTTAAAATCCAAGGTAATTTTGAAATAGAAAACCTGCAAATGGCTTACCCCCATTTTAATGTGTTTATTGGTAAAAATAGTGCGCCTTTAACACTCGAAGGGCATGGCGGTAGTGAACGTACGGTACAGGTAACAAAAGAGCAAGCTGCTGGCTGGCCTAAAAAGCTAAATAAAAAAGGTTTATATATAGGTTACTTAGGTAACGATACTTGGCGCGTAGCGGGGGATACTAAATCGCCTACAGCCGGTGTTATTAAAAGAGTGACTAATTCACCCAAAGTAAAAGGGCTTGAGCCATTACCAGCGGTATTATTAGAAAATCAGCAAGGTAAATTTGTTGATGCAACAGCCAAACTCAATATTAATCTTAGCGAACCTACAACCAGTGCTGTAGCCGGAGATTTTAACAACGATGGTTGGAGTGACTTATTTGTATTGCGTTATGGTAACCCGGCAAAAGCTAACGAGCAGCTTCTATATTTAAATCAGCAAGGTAAAGGCTTTGAGGATTTACAAAAGCATGGTGTTATTTCAACTGAGCTTGGAGCAACAGGGGGCAGTGCACAGGCCTTTGATTACGATAATGATGGCGACCTTGACTTAATTTACTCAAACGAGCGCGGGCGTTGGCATTTATTTACCAACAACACAGTTTTAGACGCGCAGCATAATTTTTTAGTCACTAATATTGGTTACTCACCTAACGCTGGTGTGTCGGCATTGGGAGCTACTGCGACTATAAAAGCGTGTGGGCAAACTTATAAACGTGTTGTAGGCGCAACAGGTGCCGGATTTTCACAAAGCGAAAACAGCAAGCTACACGTTGGTTTAGGTACGTGTACAAAGATAAATAATGTATCAGTTCGTTGGAGTAATAATGAACATGTAGATATTAGTAATGCGGTTATAAACGATGCTAACGGGGAGTTAGTTGGAAGAAAAGAGCCGTTGTAAGTAATAAAATGCAGGTATAAAAATAGCGCTTAATTAGCGCTATTTTTTTATATTCAGTTTTCGTTATTTACTAAAAGCTATACTCAACACTTGCACCTACATAACGTTTCCAATCACGAGGGTAAAACGCTTCACCAAAACCTTCAGAGTTTATACGTTGGCGAGTAGTGTAAGACTTATCAAATAAGTTTTTAACGAATACGCTCAACTTAACGTTATCTTTGCTAACAGTTAAGTAGCCATCCCAAATGCTTGAAGATGGGTTTGCTGATTCACCAAAAGCAAGTTCATTAATTGATTTAGTATGGCTACCATTGTAACGCCAAACCGCACGGGTATTTGCACGCCAGCCTGTATTAGCAATTTTTGTATTATACGAAATAGTACTTAAAAATTGCTGCTCGGCATTATTAGGGAATGATAAGCCTGTTTGATCAAAGCTCTGACGGCCTGTTGCATCGGTTGTACAACGTGAGGCAAGTAAACCACCATCATCTGCAGGACAATTAATAGGAGTGTCTGCAAAATCTTCGTAACGAGCATCAAAATATGCATAGTTAAATGACCACTTAAAGTTGTCTGTAATCTTAACTACAACATCTGCTTCAATACCGGTAGAGCGGGCTTCGTTTGCGTTTACATAACCTGCAAATATAATGTTATTGTCTTCATCTATTACGCGGCTGGCACGTACTTGATAATCTTCAACCCTCATATCAAAGTAAGTAAAGTTAAACAGTAAATCGTTATCAAAATAAGCTGAACGCAGACCAATTTCAAAGTTTGATGAGTTTTCAGGGTCTGTAGGGAAGTTATCAGCTTCAGCAGGATCTGTATTTGTTGTTACAAAGTAAGATGCCCCTTTATAGCCAGTTGAGTAATTTACATAACCACGAATATCGTCAGTAAAGTCATACCCTAATACCGCTTTATAAATAAAGGCAGTGTCTGAGTCTGAAAACTTAGTTGGGTCGTCTTGGCGTTTAATAAGTGATGGATCGGTTTTAGAAAGTTCAAGTACTTGATCAAACGTGTCCATTCCTGTGCCTGTACTTGGCGTAGCTAGGTCTGTACGTGCAAATGTGGCTTCGCCTTTTTCATGAAGTAATCTAAAACCAAATGTAGCGTCTAACTGCTCGGTAATTTGGTATTCAAGTTGACCAAAAACGGCAATATTTTCAAAGCTGGTGGTAAAGTCACCACTGTTAAGTAAGCGAGACGGCGTTAATAATGAGCGGTCATCATCGCCTGTGGCTGCATAATTAGCTAAAAAAGCATCGGTCGATTGTTTTGAATAACACCCTGTTAATTCACCGCCTTCAATAAAGCCACGGTTACCTGCAATACACCCATCTCTTACTTCAGAGCGTTGACCATCTGTATCGTGATAAAAAAGGCCTAAAACCCAGTTGAATTTTTCGTTGTTAAAAGACGAAATACGAAATTCTTGTTGAATTACGTCAACCGACTCGTTACCTCCAAAGGCCGTGCGCTCTACAGGAAAGTTTACAGTAAAAAATGCAGAACTATTATATAAATCAAAGTCTCTGTAGCTACCATTATAGCTAAGAGTAATTTCATCATTTAAGTAATAGTCAGCTGACATAGAAAAACCAAAGTTTTCGGTTTTACCGTAATTGGCTTCTGCATTTCTGGCTGTAACTGGGCCGCCCGCTTCTTCAAAGGTAGACTCAGGATTTACACGGTTATAGGTAGTACCTTCAATAGTACCATCGTCTTTTACATTAACGATAGGGCGCGGACCAAAGTCTGGGTTAATTCCACCTAAACGAGTGAGTGAACAACAGTTTGTGTCTGTCTCTGAGTACTCTAAACGAAATAGAACATTTAATTCTTCGCCATTATCATATAAAAGCTGACCACGGCCCGCTTTAGTCTCTTTAGCACCAATATCGTAATTTTCTTCGCCTGGCATGGTGTTTTTTATCCAGCCATCTATATCGCTGTATTGTGCATTAAATCGAGCAGCCCAGTTTTCGTTAAGGGGGATATTAATAGTACCGCTAAAATCGGTGCCATCAAATTCGGTAACTTGTGCTCTTACCTTGCCAGCAACTTCATTTAGTTGCGGTTTCTTAGTTACGTAATGCAATAGGCCTGTTGATGTGTTTTGGCCAAATAGCGTACCTTGCGGGCCGCGCATAGCTTCCACACGCTGTACGTCTGAAATAGGTAGATTAAGCATAGATTGGCGAGGTAGTACTTCGCCATCAATCACTACTAAGTTTGATGATTGCAAGCCAATAGAGTTTGTAAAAGTGCCTATACCGCGTGTTTTTAATGTTGTAGTTCGAATTTCACTGCTGTCATCAATTCCAAAGCCAGGTAGATAAGTAACTAAATCAAAACCGTTATCTATACCTACCTCTTGAATTAAATCACCACTTAATACCTCAATTGAAGACGGGACTTCTTTTAGTGCTTGGTCACGTTTTTGTGCGCTCACTAAAATAATCTCGATATCATCATCATTTTTAACTTGCTTCGTAGGTGCCTCTTCTTGAGCTGATACTGTATATGTGAAAGCTGATAAAGAACAACATGCAAGCAATATTGCTGTGTGCAATTTACTGTGTTTAAGCATTTTAACCACTCCATTTCTTTATAATTATCTTGTGTGTGCAGATAGTGCTTTGCAGTACCTGTTATATAGAACCAGGCCAATTAAAGGTTATTTACTGTTGCTTAATTAAATATTAACAGCGAATGACAAAATAATAATTAGCACGATTCATTCTAACAATTTAAACATATGATGTTTGCACTTGCAATATGTTGAATACTTGTTTATCAAATGTTGCTTATAAAAAAGAGTGAGCAACCTTGTATTACAGTGCAAATAATACAAGGGGATTTAATTTAGGGTATTGAATTTAAAGCTATAAAAAATATCTATAGGCTAGCTAAAAACATATTTAAAATTTACTTTAAACGAGCAAAAAAGTAGTAATCCTCAGCATTTTTCAGCTTTTGAGCAAAGCTCATTCCTAAATTTTTAAGCTGCGGCGCATTATTATAAGCACCTATTTTGAGTTTTAATTCACTCACGGCTTGCGCTGTTGAGCCAATGCTATCTAGTGCTAAAAAGTATAAATAAGCGTATTGCACGTTATTACTCTCAAGTGCCATTGCGTGTTTAAACGAATCAACCGCAGCGGGTTTGTTACTGCTTCTAATAAGCGCCATACCGTTTGCATAGTTCAGCGACGCAGAGGTAGGTACTGCCTTTAAACCACTATTTAACGTGCTTTGCATTTTCGCTGTTTGACCAAGACGATAATAAATATCAGCTAAATTTACATAACTCGCATCAAAGTAAGGGTCTACGCTAATGCCTTTTTGTAACGACTTTATAGCACCTTTTATGTCTTGTTTATTAAGCGCGAGCATACTTTGATTGATGTTGCCTTCACCGCGCCATGTATTTACAGTATTGGCGTGTGCAAGATCTATAATTGATTGATTAAGTCCGCTTAATTGCGCTGTTGTTTGGCTCAGGTTTTGCGCTGCAGCAACACGCACCGACTTTAATTTGTCGGTTAATAGTTGCTTGTAGCTTTTTAAGCGCTCTGCTTCGGGGAGTAAAAAGCCCACTTTAGCAATCGCTAAGCGAATAAGCGGAAGCGGCGAGTTAACCCAACTTTTTACTGTGGCATCGTTTAGCTCAGCGCCTGAATTACCTAAATAGGCAATTGCACTGGCGCGGTCTATTTCGTTTAACGAAAAGTCATTAATCAAGCTCATATGTGCATTTTGCGATATCGCTTTTAATGAGCGTAATTCAAGCATACTGTGCTCGCTTGCACTTAATGCCGGTGCTTTACCATGCCATTTTTCAAGTGTGCTTGCTGCCCACTCATTTGTTTGACCGTCGTGGCATTGCACACACGCATTGGGTGTATCATATTTTATTGATATGTCAGGGCGCGGAATTTTAAAGCTGTGGTCGCGCCTGTCATCAACGCCCATGTATCTGTTAGTTGGCATGTGGCAACTAACACATTGAGCCCCGGTTGATTGTTCTTTATGACGATGATGCTCGGGTTTGTTGTATTCGCTGGCACTGTGGCACTGTAAGCACAGCCCATTTGTTTTAGTTTTAACTTTCATGGTGTGTTTATCGTGGCAGTCAACACAGTTAACCCCGGCTTTGTACATTTTACTTTGTGCAAAAGAGCCAAACACATACACTTCTTCTTTAATTTGGCCATCGGCGTGATACAAATTCGGTTCTAAAAAAGAAGGGCTAAATTGATCTAAAAACGCTTGGCCGTTATCAAAACCATCAGTCAGCGGGCTTCTAAGCGAGTGGCATGCATAACAGCCTTGCATAAAGCTGTTATCGCGGGGCTCACCTTGCCAAGTAGCAATTTTATTATCGCCAATTATTTTCCACTGCGACATATTGGTAGGGCTTGTTTGAGCTGTCTTTATTATTTTTTTAGTTTTATGTTCATCCGTTATATCGCTGTGGCAAGATTTACAGCCCACATTTATATTTGAAAAGTGGGTATCAAAGCTTTCTTTTTCAGTAGTGTAATTACGCTTTAAATTATCTGAATGGCAATCGGCGCACATGCCGTTCCAGTTTTGTAGAGGTTGCAGCCAATGGAGACGGTCGTTAGGTTTTACATCCTCGTTAGCGTAGTTGGCATACCAACGCTGGCCGCCTAGTGATTTAGCGCGGCTATCCCATGCAAAAGGAAATACCTGGTACTTACCTTTTTCAACTTCAATTAAATATTGTTGCAGTGGCTTAAAGCCAAATACATAACTTACGGTATACGTTTTTTTAGTGCCTTGCTCGGTCAAATCAATTAAAAAGGCTTCTTTTTCTTTATAAAACACGGCTTTTTGAGAAAAGTGGGTCGCGGTTATATTATTAAAATCACCAAGCACGGTATCTTTATTGGCTAAAGCCATTGAACTTGCATGGTCTGATTGTTTCCAATCGAGGGTTTGTTGTTGATGGCAAGACTGGCACTCATCATTTGCAATCGCTGAAAAACAATTGCATAAAAAAAGAACAACAAAAAGGCTGTTTTTTATATTTATCATTTTAGAATCCACCTTTAATAGCACACCAATGCATACTTAAAACTAAATAACAGGCCGCAGCTAAGTACTCAATAAATGAGCTTTGCCTTTAAGCTGACGCTGTTATTAAGCTTAAGTAATAGTGAGAAATTGAAAAATTAATTTCAAAATATCATACATCATATGTTTGCAATATTGTTATGTTTTGTTTAGTGTAGCGATATTGTGATTTATAAACGCATTATTTACAACTCAACCATTAAATTAACTAGCCGTAATAGTCTAATATAACCAATATGTTAGCTATGGTGTAATTAATGTTTTTTAGTTATGTGCTTAACTATTATATTAAATAGGAAACTGTGATGAATAAGCTACTTGTTCTTCTTTGTGTATGTTTAGGCTTTTGCGTTAGTGCT
The DNA here is from genome assembly GCF_005886985.1 of Pseudoalteromonas sp. S3178. Lineage (NCBI taxonomy): Bacteria > Pseudomonadati > Pseudomonadota > Gammaproteobacteria > Alteromonadales > Pseudoalteromonadaceae > Pseudoalteromonas > Pseudoalteromonas sp. S3178. The sequence goes on from NZ_PNCW01000044.1 coordinate 8,640, forward strand.
AATGCAATGGCAAAAGCACAAACAGAAAAACCTAATATTGTTTTAATTTTTGCTGATGACGCAGGTTTTGGTGATTTTGGCTTTCAAGGTAGTACGCAGCTTAAAACACCTAATTTAGATAAACTTGCCCAAAGCGGTGTTCGATTTACTCAAGGTTACGTAAGTGATTCTACTTGCGGCCCTTCACGCGCAGGTTTAATGACGGGTAAGTACCAGCAACGTTTTGGTTACGAGGAAATTAACGTACCTGGTTTTATGAGCGATAACTCAGCACTTAAAGGTGCAGATATGGGCTTGCCATTAGATCAAAAAACAATGGGCGATTACCTTAAAGAGCAGGGCTATAAAACAGCGGTATTTGGTAAGTGGCATTTAGGTGACGCCGACAGGTTTCACCCTTTAAAACGTGGTTTTGATACCTTTTTAGGGTTTAGAGGTGGCGATAGAAGCTACTTTAACTATTCAGAACAAGAAATGAAGAATGGAAACAAACATTTTTTTGATAAAAAATTAGAGCGCGACTTTGGTAATTACGAAGAGCCAAAAGAGTACTTAACCGATGAGTTAGGTAAAGAAGCCGCTAAATACATTGAAAAAAACAAAGATGACTCCTTTTTTATCTACCTAGCTTTTAACGCGGTACACACTCCGCTTGAATCAGATCCTAAAGATTTAGCTAAGTTTCCACACTTAACGGGTAAACGTAAAGAGCTTGCTGCTATGACCCTAGGGCTAGACAGAGCCAGTGGGTATGTACTTGATAAACTTAAAGAGCTAGGCTTAGATGATAATACTATTGTGGTTTTTTCAAATGACAACGGTGGCCCATCTGATAAAAACGCATCAAATAATGCACCACTTGCAGGGACTAAATCAAACCAGTTAGAAGGGGGCATTCGTGTACCATTTTTAATTAGCTGGCCAAAGCATATTAAACCGGGTTCTACTTACGACTACCCAGTAAGCACACTAGATTTACTGCCTACTTTTTACAGTGCCGCACAAGGTAAAGCGTTAGGTAATGATATTGATGGTGTTGATTTACTTCCTTATATTCAAGGTAAAAACACAGCACGCCCACATAAAGTAATGTACTGGAAAAAAGAAAATAGAGCTGTAATACGCGATAACGATTGGAAACTTATTCGTTACCCAGACAGACCTGCTGAGCTATACGACCTAAGCTCTGACATTAGTGAACAAACAGATTTAGCAGCAAAAAATCCTGAACGTGTTAAAACTATGTTTAAATCATTGTTTGAATGGGAATTAACGTTAGAGCGTCCGCGCTGGTTATTAAAAAGAAAATACGAAAAATACGATATAGACCGCATGGATAAATACCGTTTACCAGCAACTCAACCTTAATAACGCATAGGTAATAATAATGAAAATAGAATCTGTTGAAGCGCTCTTAGGCTGCGTAGGAAAACGTAATCAGCTTTTAGTAAAAGTAGTAACCGAATGTGGCGTAGTTGGTTGGGGCGAATCGGGCTTATCAAATAGAGAACAAGCAGTTATTGGCGCGATACATCACTTTGCTGGATTTTTAAAAGGGCAAGATCCGCGTAAAATTGGCCGTATTTGGCAAGAGCTTTACCGTAGTCATTACTTTGAAGGAGGCCGTGTAATTACAGCTGCTATTTCAGCGATTGATATTGCTCTTTATGATATTTTAGGTAAGTCACTACAAGTGCCTGTATATCAGTTGTTAGGGGGCAAACAACGCGAGCACATAGCGTGTTTTGCGTGTTGCTATACAGAGGCCGATCCTGATAAATTTGACGATTTAGTTAAAGAAGCTAAAGCACTTATTGCACTTGGTTGGACAACAATAAGAGTGATACCGAGCCGTTTTGACGATTTACAGTTTTTTGAGCCTCAAGAATCTATTACCAGAACGGCACGTTGCTTAAATGAGCTTCGTAAAGTACTTGGGCCTGATATTACACTTGGTATTGATTACCATCACAGATTAAGCGTGGCTGAGGCAGCTTCGTTTTGCCAACGTTTAAAGCCCGATACACTCGATTTTATTGAAGAGCCTATTCGTCATGAATCTCCTGATGCGTATAAAACGCTGCGTACTTTAACGCATATTCCTTTTGCGATTGGAGAAGAGTTTAGTTCTAAATGGGCAGCTAAGCCTTATATAGATCAGGGGCTTACTCAATATTTACGTGTAGATGTGTGTAACATTGGTGGCTTAACGGAGGCGATGAAAGTGGCTGGTTGGGCTGAGGCACATTATATAGATGTTATGCCACATAACCCGCTTGGCCCTGTGTGTACAGCGGCAACAAATCACTTTGCAGCAGCGCTGCCAAATTTAGGTTTAATGGAAACACACCAAGGTCCGTTTAGTGAGTTTGGCGCTCATGATCCACTTCTTTTTCCTAAGCAGCATGTGTTAACAGGCAATAAGTTTACTATTCCTGAAGTACCTGGTTTAGGTGTTGAAGTGAATGAAGCCGCGTTTAGATTGGCAACCCCTGTAGAGACCGAAGCGCCGCATTTATCAAAGCGTGATGGTTCTCATACTAACTGGTAACTTGTTTAGAGAATTAAATGAATACACTTACAGCGACTGTTATTGACAACACACTAAATTTTGTAGGCGAGGGGCCTTTGTGGCACCCGATCACACAAACGCTTTATTGGGTTGATTTTCCAAACCACATTTTGCACAGCAAAAAAGGCGACCATAAAGTTGAGCAACGCTTAAATAATATGGTTACCGCTCTGGCTTGGGTAAACAATGAAACCCTATTACTAGCAAGTGATAAAGGCCTAAATACCTATAATACCAGCACGCATAAGCAAACTTTTTTGTGCAGCGTTGAAGCAGATAAACCTGACAACCGCAGTAACGATGGGCGTGCCGATCCGTGGGGTGGGTTTTGGATAAGCACAATGCACGGCGATGCTCACGAAAACGAAGGGGCAATATATCGTTTTCACAACGGCGTACTTACTCAAGTTGTTAGTGATTTAACCATACCTAATGGTATTTGTTTTGATAAGTCGCGTGCTAGAGCTTATTACGCAGATTCAAAAACGCAAAAAATTTACCGATTTGACGTCGACCCACTTACGGGGTCGCCAATAGGAGAAAGTGTGTTGTTTTATGACTATTCAAGCTCAGCTGTATCACCTGATGGCGGTGTAATTGATTGCGAAGGCAACATGTGGATTGCGCTTTGGGATGGCGCACGTGTAGATTGCATATCGCCCAAAGCAAAGGTAATTCAAAGCTTAGCGACTCAAACACCTCGGCCTACCTGCCCAGCGTTTGGCGATGACGGTACAACACTTTACGTAACGTCAGCACAATGTGGCCTAGAAGATACCCCATTTGATGCTATACCTCACGGTGCTACGCTTGCATTTAAAAATGCAGTAAAAGGCGTATTTGAGCCTTGCGTTAAAATAGACGGCTTTTAATTTTACATATTTACTTCAGATATTAATTTTTCCTCTTTCATTAGTTCAATGTGAGAGGAAAAACATATTGCACATATAAACATCATATGTTTATATTGTTTTCATTAATTCTATCAATGTTATTCTTTTATATGTTGTAGAGCACTCATTACCAACACAGTAAAAGTATAAAAATAAAACTAAGGGTAATACATTGAAAGACACACACACACCATCAACAAAAGCAATTAAGTACTCCCTCATTGCAGCATTTGGCGGATTTGTATTTGGCCTAGACGCGGCTAATATATCAGGGGCGTTACGCTATGTTAGCTCGCAGTTTGAGCTAACTAGTTTGCAAACAGGTAATGTAGTGGGTTGCGCGATTGTTGGCGTAATCATCGCACTGTTTTTTACAGGTACTTTATGCCAAAAATTTGGCCGTAAAAAGGTGCTTATTGGCATTGCTTTAACGTATTCACTCTCAACGGTTATTTCTGCTTTTGCGGTAAGTTACCCCATGCTGGTTGTTGGCCGCTTTATAGGAGGAGTCGCATTTGCCTCCATAACCGTCTCAGCCATGTATATTGGTGAAATTGCACCCGCTAATAAACGAGGCAAATTTGTATCAGTTAATCAGTTGCTTATAACGTTAGGTAGTTTATTTGCGTTTGTTGTTAATTACTTTTTTGTTAAATATATGGGCTCAATTGAATGGTTAAATGAAGCTAATATTTGGCGTTATATGCTTGGCTTTGAAATAGTGCCTAATATTATTTGGTTTTCGTTATTAATGACAATTCCTGAATCGCCGCGCTGGTTAATGAGCAAAAAACGTGATGAAGAAGCACGCGCTGTATTTAAAGGTATGGGGATCAATAACGCCGATACCGAAGTAGTACTTAATGATATTAAAGCAACCATCCAAGAAGATTCAAAAAACAGTGCACTAGAGCAACTTAACGTATTGTTTAGTAAGCCTATGCGTTTTGTTGTATTACTTGCTGTATGTTACGCGGTAGTGCAGGGCGCAACCGGCATGAACGCCGTACTGTTTTATGCACCTACCGTGTTTGAACAAATAGGTATGAGCGTCGAAAACTCATTTTTACAAACAATAGTACTTGGTGCAGTATCTGTATTATTTACATTGGTCGCCATATTCTTTGTTGAAAAACTCGGCAGAAGAACATTAACCATTAGCGGTTTACTGCTTATTGCTGTTGCGCATGTATCAATTTGGTATGGCTTTGAAAATGCCACTTACTCACTCAACAGTGAAGCAATAACCAAAGTTGCAGATCAAAAAGTAGATATTACAAAGCTGCACGTTTTCGAAAATAAAATATACAGCACTGATGTTGCGCTAAAAGCAGATTTAGCCACTATTTACAGTAAAAAAGAGCTACCAGTTGTTACCGGTGCAATTATTAATGCTTCTATAAATATTAGCCCTGCGTATGTTCTATTTGGATTATTTGCATTTTTAGCCGCTTTTAATATGTCGATAGGGCCAATAATGTGGGTGATATTCTCGGAGATATTTTCAAGCCGAGTTCGCAGTGTTGCGCTACCCTTTGCCGCATTAGTACAGAGTATTTCTAGCTGGAGTATTCAGCAGTTTTTCCCTTGGCAATTAGAGAACATGGGCGCAGCAAATACGTTTTTATATTACGGAGGCGTCGCTATTGTGGGCTGTATTGTTATGGCATTCATACTTCCCGAAACTAAGGGCAAGTCTATTGAAGCCATTGAACGCGATTTGGTCCCAGGGCTTAATAAATAAGGAACATAACTATGTCATCACGATTATTAAACGAAGTTGCTATTGTCACTGGCGCAGCCGATGGAATTGGAAAAACAGTAGCACGTGTATTTTGTGAGCAAGGGGCTAAAGTGTGTGTTGCTGATATAAATAAAGAAATGGGCGAAAGTGTTGTAGCAGAGCTAAAAAGCAAAGGGTTTGATGCTATTTTTGCTCATACCGATATTAGCGACGAAACGGCTATAAAAAACATGGTTGAAAAAGTAGTTAATGAGCTCGGCAAGCCCAGTATTTTAGTTAATAACGCCGCTTTAATTAGCCCTGGGCGAAACGTAGATGACGTTACTCCACAAATGTGGCGTGATAGCTTTGCGGTTAATGTTGAAGGTATGTGGCAGTGTGCTGTAGCCGTACTTGAGCATATGAAAGAGTTAGGTCGTGGCAGCATTATAAATGTAGGTTCTGTACATTCTTATAAAATTGTACCGGGGTATTTTCCGTATGCGGTAACTAAGCATGCGGTTATAGGGTTAACTAAAAACTTAGCCGTTGAATACGCAAAGCACAATATACGAGTAAACGCACTGTGCCCAGGCATGATAGAAACACCTATGGCGTTTAAGTCGTGGGAGCAAACAGACGACCCGCAAGCTTCACGCAAAGCAATGGGCGATGTACATCCTCTAAAACGAAATGGGACAACTGAAGAAATCGCTTACCCAGCCGTGTTTTTAGCCAGTTCAGATTCGAGTTTTATGACAGGGCAAAGCTTAATCATTGATGGTGGCCGCTCTGTAATTTATCACGATTAAAGTGCTTAACTTAACACACTGTAAGGCTCATGGTTTTGAGGCTATTTTGCTAAAAAATAGTGAGCTTGCTATCACAGTCATTCCTCAGTTGGGTGCAAAAGTCATCTCTATTGTAAGCTTAAAACACAATAGAGAATGGCTTGCTCACGATAAACAAATCACTTTAAAACCTGCAAAAAATAATGATTTTTCTGAGCATGATAGCGGTGGTTGGGATGAATGTTTTCCGGGTATTACTCCTCAGTTGTACGAACATATCCCCAATAAAACGCACTTTTCACATGATCACGGTGAGTTGTGGTGCCAAGCATGGCAAATAACTAATACCCATATTAACGATGAAGAAATAATACTTAGCTTACAAGCTGAGGTTTTTGACTCTACTTTTACATTTATAAGAACGTTTACCTTAAAAAAACAAAGTAAGCGGCTGCTTGTTGATTACCTTGTAAAAAATAACTCAACTCACAATCTCCCTTTTGTTTGGTCAGCGCATCCCATTTTTGCCGTAGAACCAGAGATGCGTATTTTAATAAATAACAAACATATGGAGTTTAAAGTTGATGAAGGGCTTAGTCGTTTTTATAACGTTAATAGATCCTTTATTAACTGGAGTGATTTCTCAACTAAAGTCCCGCCGCTAAATAAAGTCATGCCCTATAACAGTAGTTTTGCAAGTAAGGTTTTTAGCAAACACTTAAATACGACCACTTATAAAGATCAAAATATAATTGTAAAACTGATTGATGATAAAGCTCAGCAAAGCTGCGGGTTTGAATTTTCTTCAACAAACATAAGTCACTTAGGGCTTTGGTTTAATTACAATGGTTGGTCTACAACTGGAGCTTCAGCTCCTTTTGTATTAGGTATTGAGCCGTGTATAGGTAACAACGACTCTTTAAATCATTCAATGCAAAGTAGTGAACATGGAACGGTTGCAAGAAACGAATCGAAATTTTGGCAGCTAATTTTTTTTGTTAACTAAATGTATTTTCTGTTTGCTCATTCAAACATCATATGTTTAAATAGTTCGTATGTATTAAGGCCGGTGAGTCTTTCTTTAATCATTTAGCCCTAGTGGGTGTTGTAGATAATAATGGAGCGACAGAATGCTTTCTAAACAACTGTATATTGGCGGTAAATTAATAACCAGTGAAGTAACAACTGATGTTATTAACCCTGCAACACTTGAAGCCGTTGGGCAAATATCAGCAGCGGGTATTAACGAAGCTTTGTTAGCACTCGATGCTGCAAAGAGTGCATTTGCAAGGTGGTCAACAACATCAGCAAAGGTGCGTGCGCAGTGGATGCTTAAACTGCGTGATGCTGTAATCGAAAACGAAGAACACCTTCGAGAGTGTGTTCATTTAGAAATGGGAAAACCGTGGGTTTCAACAGCTGATGATTATCAAATGCTTGTTGATAGCCTGACTTTTTACGCTGATGCCATTGTTAATATCGCCGATGAAGAATTAAAAGACAATGAAGGTACACACAGCCATGTTCTTTCGCGTGAGCCTATTGGTGTAGCTGCAGCATTTTTAGCATGGAATTTTCCATTATTAAATTTGGCTTATAAATTAGGCCCAGCAATGGCTTCGGGTTGTCCGCTTGTAGTAAAGCCATCAAGTAAAACGCCTTTGTCTGCTTATGCTGTAGGCGAATTATGTGCACAAATCGGCTTGCCAGCAGGTGTGGTTAACATACTTTCGGGCACAGATAGCACCGTAGGCGATGCTATTTCAGCGTCAACGATTCCCTCTGTACTTACTTTAATTGGTTCTACTAATGTGGGTAAGCATGTAATTGCAACAGGAGCTACGTCAATCAAGCGTTATTCAATGGAACTTGGTGGTAATGCGCCCGCCATTGTATGTAGCGATGCAAATTTAGATAACGCAGCCGATGTAATTTGTGGTGTTAAGTTTGCCAACGCAGGGCAAATTTGTGTTACCCCAAATCGTGTATTTGTACACGAAAGCGTTGCAGACGAATTTATTGAAAAAGTACTTACTCGTGCAAAAGCAGTAAAAGTCGGTTTTGATAAAAACGAGGCCATTGATATGGGCCCCGTTATGGATGCTAACTCATGGCAACGGATTGATGAGCTAGTCAAAGATGCACAGCAAAATGGCGCACAATTGCAATTAGGTGGTAAAAAACCAGCCGGCGTTAATGGGTATTTTTATGAACCAACCGTGCTCACTAATGTTGATTCGAGCATGAAAATATACAAAGACGAAATATTTGGCCCCGTTATTAGCATTATTATATTTAGTGATAACGAACAAGTGCTTAGCGATGCAAATGACACGGACGCTGGCTTAAGTTCATTTATTTTTAGTAGTAACGAAGAGACCATTTCTTACTTTGCAAAACATTTACGCTTTGGCGAAGTACAGGTTAACGGCATTAAATACAGCATTAATTTACCTCATTTTGGTATTAAGCAATCGGGCGTGGGTGTTGATTGTTCGTTGTTAGCTTTAGATGACTACCTTGCATATAAACGCGTTTCTCGTGCGTTAAAGGTTTAAGGAACAGACTATGAAAATCACACAAATTATTAGCCACGTTTTACAGTACGACCTTGAAGAAGAACTTGGTTATTCGCAGCAGTATTACGCTAAGCGCACCGCGCATTTAGTTGAGGTTCGTACTGATATAGGTATTACAGGTTGGGGTGAATGTTTTGGCGGTGGCGGCGTTGCGTTTGCCAATAAAACCATTGTTGAGCATGTAATTCAGCCTATGATTTTGGGAATGGATCCACTCGACAGAGAAGTAATTTGGCATAAAGTTTATAACTTACTGCGCGATCATGGCCAAAAAGGCATGCCTATTCAGTCTTTATCTGGTGTAGATATTGCTCTGTGGGACATTGCAGGTAAGTTTTTAGATCAACCCGTTTATAAGTTACTAGGGGGGGCTTTTAGAGACCGCATTCCGGCTTATGGTTACGGCATGATGCTACAAAAGTTTCCAAACCTCGAAGAGCGTTTTACAGAAGAAAGCCAACGCATTAAAGAAATGGGCTTTACGGCCATGAAAATGAAAATAGGCCTTTCGCCAGAGCGTGATGTAAAGCTTGTTGAGGCCGTGCGTAAAGGAATTGGCAGTGATATGCGTTTAATGGTTGATGCTAACCATGCATATACAGCGCGAGAAGCGATTCCGCTAGGTCGAGAGCTGCAAAATTTAGGCGTGTACTGGTTTGAAGAACCAGTAGCACCAGAGGATCATCAAGGCTATCGCGATTTATGTGAAGCACTTGATATGAGCATTGCCGGTGGCGAAGCTGAATTTACACGCTGGGGCTTTAGAGATTTAATTAAAAACCGCTGTGTTGATTTACTCCAGCCAGAAGTGTGTGCACTCGGTGGTATTACCGAATATCAAAAAGTATTAGCTATGGCTCATGCGCATTTTGTACCTGTAATAAATCATGTGTGGGGCTCGGCTATTGCGGTTGGCACTAACCTACACTTATTGGCTGCACTGCCTGATTTACCAGGTGCTGCGCATCCTGTACAGCCTATGCTTGAGTACGATACAACACCAAACTTATTTAGAGAGCAGTTATTGCAAGAGTCTCTAAACATTAACGAGCAAGTTAAAAATAACAACGGAACTGTTGCGCTACCACAAGGTCCAGGCCTTGGTATTGAGCCCGACCTTGATTTTATTAAACATTACGAAGTATCAATTTAATAAATAAGGGCAAAGCTTATGAGCGATAACAAAAGCAACTTACCAGCATTAATTGTGGTTGATTGGGGAAGCTCTAACTTTAGAGCTTTTTTAGTCGATGGCAAAGGCAGCATTTTAGATACTGTTAATGGCGAGCAGGGTGTACTTTCGATAAAAAATGACTGTTTAGAAACCGTTTTACTTAGTTATATATCAGGCTGGTTATCAAAGCATAAAACGCCGATTATTATGGCGGGTATGGTAGGCGGTGCTATTGGTTGGCAAGATACAGGCTATGTAAATACGCCAGCTAATCTAGGTAGTATGAGCGTAAACCTTTGTAAAGCAAATAATAAAGCAGGCTTACAAATTAGTATTGTGCCGGGTGTTAAATACGTTATGGAAAATAATGTATGCGATGTAATGCGCGGTGAAGAAGTACAAGTATTTGGTGCCGTATTAGATGTAGAGCAAACAGCGGGTGAGCTAAGTAATCAAACCTTAAGTGAGACTATGTTTTGCTTACCAGGTACTCACTCTAAGTGGGTTCAAGTTGCAAAAGATACTCACCGCAAAACGGTTATTACGAGCCTTAGTACGTTTATGACCGGCGAAATATTTGATTTATTGACCAAACAAAGCATTTTAGGTGAAGGGTTAGAGTCACTAGGTAAAACACCAACAGATATGCCAAGCTTTTTAAAAGGCGTTGGTGTTAGTCAAATTCAGAGCAGTTTATTAAGTGCATTATTTAGTGCACGTACTTTAAAGCTAGATAAACAATTAACGCTGCAAAACGTACCTAGTTACTTATCTGGCTTACTTATTGGCGCTGAGCTTGCGGGTATTAAAAGTAAGCTAAACGACATTAAGCATGTTTATTTAATTGGAAACTCAAGTTTAAACACTTTGTATTGTGAAGCGTTAAAAGAACTCGGCTTTACTTCTTCTATTTTAAGCAGTGCAACTGCATCGACTAAAGGCATGTTTACACTAGCTGTACAGGCCGGTTTAGTCACTGAAAAGGAAACTCAATTATGTCATTAATTTCGTTAACACATGCTATGAAGCAACTACCACTAGTTGCTATTTTACGCGGCATTACACCAAGTGAAGTGCTTGATTATGCAAAGGTACTTATTGATATTGGTTACCGCGTTATAGAGGTACCACTTAACTCTCCTGATGCATTAAAAAGTATTAAGTTATTAAGTGATAAATACGCAGATATAGCCATTATTGGCGCAGGCACGGTTGTTACTAAAGACGAAGTTGAGAAAGTTATTAAAGCGGGCGGTCGTATTATTATATCTCCGCATAGCGATGTAGAGCTGATCCGTTTTAGTAAATTAAAAGGACTGTACTGCGTACCAGGATTTTATACACCCACTGAAGGGTTTGCTGCATTGCATGCCGGTGCAGACGCGCTTAAGTTTTTTCCAGCAGATACAGCAGGTCCAAAAGGCTTAAAAGCAATTACTACAGTGCTTTCAGGAATTAATATTTACCCTGTGGGCGGTGTATCGCCTCAAAACCAGGATGAATTTGTTAATGCTGGGGCATCGGGTTTTGGTTTAGGAAGCGGCTTGTATAAAGCTGGAATGGGTTTAGAAGAATTTACGACTAATGCTAAAAATTATGCTGAATATTATCTTTAATTAAATTGCGATAAAACGTTGTTGTGCTTGCATCGCTACTCATCATTCCTCTCACATTAAATGATGAGTTAGCGGTGCTATTTAAAATAATTTAAATATCCATTAACTTGGCTAAATTAGCTTTAGCGTCAGCTAATAGCTTTTCGGTTAAAGCGAGCGCTTTATCACTGTCACCTTTTGCTATTGCATCAAATACTTCTTTATGAAACGGAATAGAAGCATGATTACTTTCTGCGCTTTGATTAGTTACTTTAATACTTACTAGTAGCGCTGAAAAAATAACACATTCCATAGAAATAAATAGCTCATTATGAGAAGCTCGTAAAATAGCGCCATGAAAATGCGCATCAGCAATAACATACTTATCTAAATCGCTTACTGAGCTTTGCATTTCATTTAAAGCATCTTCTATTGCTTTTATATCTTCAGGCGTCGCACGCTGAGCAGCAACACTTGCTGCTTTTGGCTCAAATGCTAAACGAAATTCCATTAATTGAGTTAAAAACTCAGGGTTAAGAGGAGCACTTAAATGCCACGCCAATACATCGTCATCAAGTAGGGCCCAGTTATCACGCGTTTTTACGCGAGTGCCAATGCCTCTGCGTACATCTAAAAGCCCTTTACCAACAAGAATTTTTACTGCATCACGAACAACAACTCGACTTACTTGAAAACGTTCAGCTAAACGGTTTTCATCATCAATCAGTGTGCCAGGAGTATATGTGCCAGCAACAATTCTACGGCCTAATTCTTTAGCTACCTGTACCGGTAAGCTAGGTGACATGGCGCTGCTGCGTCTTAGATCGTAGTATGTTAATTCGCTCATAGTATCTTAGTGTCCGTATTATTTATTTATACGTACTATTTATATGAATTTGCGACAATAAACAATGGCTATTTGTTATTTACTGTCGCAGAAAGGCGAAAACTGGCGTCTTTGAGGAGTTTTTCGGTTAGTAGTTCAGCTTTTTCGCCATCTTTTGCAGCAATGGCTTCGTACACTTCACGATGAAACGGAATAGATGCACCGTTATCGCGAGGGTCTTTATTAGTTACTTTAATACTAACCAAAAGTGCAGAATAAATAACGCCTTCCATAGAAGCTAAAAAGCTATTTTGTGCTGCTCTTATAATTGCCTTATGAAATAAAGAATCAGCAATAATAAAATCTTCTGCGCTGTTATCTGTTTTAGCCATGCGCTCGCATGCGGCTGCAATTTCAATTAAATCCTCAGGTCGTGCGCGCTCTGCAGCCCAGCGAGCAGCTTTTGGCTCAAAAGCCAAACGCACATCCATTAGTTGTTCTAAAAATTTACGATTAGGTGGTGCTGACAAATGCCATGCTAATACGTCATCGTCTAGCATATTCCATCTATCACGAGGTAGTACACGCGTACCAATACCTCTGCGTACATCAAGTAGGCCTTTGCTTACTAAGATTTTTACCGCGTCGCGTACTACTACGCGGCTTACTTGGTAGCGTTTAGCGAGTGCATCTTCATCATCAATTAAACTGCCGGCTTCAAATGATCCAGACACAATGCGTCTGCCAATTTCTTTAGCAACTTGCACAGAAAGGCTTGCTGCCATTCCTGATGTTTGTTTTAGGTCGTAATATATAAGTTCACTCATACCTTTAATATAAACATATTATGTTTACTCGGTCAATTTAATATCAAAAATAGTGAGGTTAAATCATAAATATAAACATCATATGTTTATATTGAAAGTCTGATATTATTACCACATTTACTATATGGATGTAAGCTCACACTCTTTTGTGAAATAGCTAATGTTCAACCTAATACTAATCAAAGGATTATAAATTGAGTGATTTAAAGCAATTAACAGATATAGCAGCACACTTATTAAGCAAAAGAGAGTGTGGAAATGGCGCCTCTGATCTCCCTGAAGAGTTTACGATTGAATCGATTGAAGACGTTTTAGCAATTCAAAAATTGATGATAAAGCTAAATGATGAGACCGTTTACGGTTGGAAATGTATGCTTCCATCAAGCACAGGAGCTATTACTTTAGCCCCACTGCTTTATAAGCCAATTAATGCCACTAAGACTTGCTTATTAAATACAAAAAATAACAAAGCTCTGATAGAGCCTGAGATTGCCTTTGTTCTAAATAAAGACCTAACTGTATTAAAAGAATATACAAATGAACAAATAGACAGTGCCGTAAGCCGTGCGCACTTAGCATTAGAGCTTATTGAAAACAGGTTTAGCAAGCAATACGAAGCTACACAGTTTGAAAAGCTTGCGGATGGATTATCTAATCAAGGTGTATATATCGGCCCAGAAATAAGTCTGGAAAAAGCATATGAGAGTAATAATATTACGCTGATAGTAGAGCAAGAAGGCGATAAGAGCTTTAATGTTATAGGGCAGCACCCTGGTCATTTACCTCAACTTCCACTTTATTGGGCCATTAATTTTTTATCTGCAAATGGCTTTAAGTTAGAAAAAAATCAAGTATTTATAACCGGCTCATTTAATGGCCTTATGGAGATGGATATAAATAAAGAGATACAAATAACATATGAAGAATTGGGTAAACTGCATATCAAATTTGAAATAAAAAACTCAAATAAACCCTAAACCTAAAATTTACTATTAAACTGAGTTAGCTAAATTCTACCCGTATGAGCGGTAACCAATCATTGAGATTGATTAAATATAATAGTTAATTTATCAGTAGAACTTATGTTTTCTTATATATTTTCGAAAATGATCGATGCGCAAATTGTCTTATTCAACTTTACTGAAACTATTTTAGGTCGTTAGAAATAAGCTAATCTCCAAAATTTTATTTTAGCTTAAATATAAACTTAAAAATTTTTATGATAATTTAAGTTTTAGACTTCTTTACAGGATTGCAGATGAAATTTGATGATATGGCACTTTTTTTATTGGTGGCGGAGTTAGGTAGTTTTACTAAAACGGCTGAATATAAAAACATGCCTAAATCAACTGTTAGCCGTCATGTTAAAGACTTAGAAGATAGTTTAGGTGTAAGGCTGCTTGATCGCACGACGCGAACTTTAAAGCTAACAGCACAAGGCGAACTTTTTTATCAACGGGCAAAAAAAATTCTGCAAGATATCGATAAAGTACGCGATGATATCGGAGAAGAGCAATCAACAGCTGCAGGTGACATAACCATGTATGCCCCAAGTATTCTATTTCACTTATTTGGTAAGTGGATTATGCAGTTTCGTGAGCAGTATCCCGATATTCATTTAGAGTTGCTTAACCTTGACTCAAACACTCGTTTTCCAGAGCAAGCGAGGTTTGACCTTATTCTACAGCCTGGTGTAGTTAACGACTCAAGTTTTATTTCAAGGAAGATAGCCGATACGAAGGGGCAATATTATGCTAGCCCAGAGTATATTAGAAAAATGGGCGCACCTAACGAGCCCAACGACCTAACACAACACCATATTGTTTTTTATTCCTTACATCACGGTGAAGTTCCACGCTGGCAGTTTCATGGCAGCAATGAGCCATACTTTGTTGATTTTAAACGACAAATAAATAGCAATTCAGTTGAAACAACACTATCTTTAGCGTTGGAAGGGGCTGGTGTGGTTCGCTTACCCTTGATGTTAAGTAAACCTTATGTGGAAAGTGGGCAATTATGCGAGTTGTTTAATGGGGCCCATAAAATGAATGTTCCACTTTATGCCATTTACCCTTCACGTCGTTATATGCCGGAACGAGTAAGACTCATATTACAGTTTTTATTAGATAACGCCCAAAGTGCGATAGATGAACTCTCATAGTTTATCAACAACAAAAGACAGCTTATTCTCAATAAGCAAACTTCAATTACTGTTCCATTTTATGGAATAGTTCATCCTGCCAGTAGCTATTTATCTCGAGATAGATGACCACTAAACTCAACGCCATCAAATTTGTATATTAAAGAGATGGAAAATGTTGAAAAAAACAAAAAGTATTTTTATTCCCATGTTGATATCCAGCGTTGTTACAGGCTGTGTTACTCACGAACATATCTCTGAAAAGCAACAGCCTAGCGAAATAACTCCAGAGATGGCAATCAATAAGTTATTCGGTCCGTTTCCTCCAGAAGCCCAGGTTCCAACTGGATTTCAACGTCATGAACCTGTGCACAGCGTTAATCCACCGGACCCGTCGATTCCGACTCAAGCTTTATCAAAATGGGAGAAATTAAAACCGGGATATCAAGCTGATGTGCCGGAATGGCCAGAAGAAGTAGGTAAGTATTACATTCAGCGACTTACAGACAATACTTGGTGGCTCTATTCTGATGTGTTTGCAATGACGCTATATGTTGGTGAAAAAGAAGCGCTTATTATAGATATGCCTGAATTCGTACATATGGATGAGCTATTTGAAAATATTGATGATATTTTAAATGGGAAACCAATTACTACATTAGTCTATAGTCATCCGCATGCTGATCATATTGGTAAATCACAAGAGTTTGTTGCTTATCAGAAGGCCAAGGGAATTGATGTCCGAGTTGTTGGCAGTGAAGCCACAGTTCGTGAAATCAAACGTTATAACCAACCAGTGGCTGTGCCAACAGATGTGTTACCGACAGGTCGTGCAACTTTTGAATTTGATAGTAAAGAATTTGTTTACGCTACTATGTCTGATTGGGCTCATACAGGTGCTGATGCTTATATTATCACGCCAGACAAAGTGCTACATGTCGTTGATATTTTTTACAGTAATCGGTTACCGTTGCATGATTATTCAGGTGTTCAAAACATGAATGGTTGGATAGAAATTATGCGTCACCTTGCCGGCGAAGAAAATTGGAATGTAGCTAATATTGGCCACGTCAATGTTGCTCACCGTAAGGGATTAATCAGAAGTCTTGAATACACAAAAGACATTTACGATACCTGGTTCAAGGTAGCGCCTAAATATTGGAGCCGAGATATTCTCGTTCATGGTCAAGGTTATGTAGGTGCATTATTGCGTAATTTGTTTGACAAAATTTCTTATGAAGTTGCACTGGAGCTTAAACCTAAATGGGGACATTTACCTCATTGGTCGCTAGCGCATGATCACGCAATGAAAGTGCAGTGGGAATTGTTTTTAAACTATCGCTTCATCGATCATCCGGAAATTCGCCCGAGCTTTGAGCCAATAAAACCAGAATAAGCCAAAAGTAAGTTCTTGATATCCACGAATCCCTGTTATGTCGATAGTACAGGGATTCTATGCCTTCGTTGAACAACTCTGTGTAAAACAAATTTAACTGTCCACTTAAGGGTTGTTCAGTGTTTGTCGTAATGTCAGGCATAGAATATTCAATTAACAATTCATCGAGAAATAGAGTAATGAAAATAACAAACCTAAGTCGTTTAGCAATGGCTGGATTAATACTAATACCAACTTTTACCATTAATGTCACAGCCGCAGAAATTAAGGTTGAATCACCCAGCAGTGTAAGCGCCAAAGCACAAGAGATATCCGCTGATTTCCCTTTTGAATCAAAATATATAGAGGTGTATGGCTCGAATATGCACTATGTGGATGAAGGCACTGGTGCTCCTATTTTATTCCTGCATGGCAATACAACATCTAGCTACCTGTGGCGCAACGTGATGCCGCATTTATCAGGTCAAGGACGTATTATAGCCCCTGATTTGATTGGTTATGGTAAGTCTGACAAGCCAAACCTCGAGTACCGAGTATTTGACCAAATTAAATACGTTGAAGGCTTCATTGAAAAACTCAATTTAAACAATATCACCTTGGTAATTCACGATTGGGGTTCGGCGATTGGTTTGCACATTGCGATGAAATATCCTGAAAAAATTAAGGCTATTGCCATGATGGATGCCCATTTAAAACCAATGGAATCTTGGGATGAGTTTGCAGATGATGAACAAACGATTAAAGGCTTTCAAGCATTTCGGACACCGATTCTAGGTTGGGATCTCGTGACTAACAAAAATGTATTCATGAGAGAGTTATTTCCAAGTGTGATTCTCCGAGATTTGAAGCCAGAGGAAATGAATACCTATTTAGCACCATTTCCAACACCAGAAAGTCGTCGACCAATTTGGCGATTAGCGAATGACATTCCAATGATGGGGCAGCCAGTTGACACTCACAAGTTGTTTGCAACCTATAGTGATAAGTTAACAAAATCTGACCTACCAAAACTCCTGATCTACTTTGAGCCGGGACTGATTATCAGGGATGAGCAGTTAACCTGGGCAAAGACAAATCTAAAAAATCTTACTTTAACTAAAGTTGGAAACAGTGTGCATTTTGTTCAAGAAGATGACCCTCATGGTATTGGCGAAGCTATTTCAAACTGGTATCAGAAGCTGAAGCATTAGAAATACTTGGGCCTGGAAAGCATCGGCCGGTGGGAAAAAATGTTTTCTAATGCTATGAGCGACCCTGAAATGGAAGCAAAAGTGACTAATGAAAACTATTTTGCGACCGAGATAATGCAAAAATACATTAATGAAAGTCTGCCAGGAATAAGGTAATTACAGATGCTTATGCTATGCCGTTCCCTACACCTGAATATCGTAAAGGTACCGCTTTATTTCCGCAGCAAAAAATAATTGCTACACCTTGGTTAGAAAAAATTGAAAGTAAATTGGACACACTTTCAGATAAACCCATTGAATTGATTTTTGGATTAAATGGTGAGGTTTTAGGCACAACCGATATTCAAGAAAAGTGGCATGGTTTTTATCCAAATGCACCGGTGCAGTCACTTCCTAATGCGAATCATTTTACTCAGGTAGACAGGCCCGAAAGCTTTGTATTATCACTGATACGAATTTTAAAACAACTTTATTCAGAACAATAAATTATTAATATTACTTTTATAAACGGTTGTATAATCAAATGAATAACATAAATAACGCAAATGATATTAAGCAAATTTTAGAAAGCCACGAAACTGTTATTTTACTTACTTATAGAGGGTCATGGTGCCCATTTTGTAGGAAGTATCTAAGTGATTTTTCCAAAGCATTTCGCTCAGTAGATAAGAGTAATAAAATTATTGGGATTTCGTCAGAGAGTGTTGAGGAATCTCAAAAGCTTAAAGAGCAGCTTAATTTAGATTTTGAACTTGTCTCTGACCATAATTTTATTATGAATTCTTTATATCAAGTAAAAACAGGTGAAAATAGAAGTGGAGCCTATCTGCAACCAAGTATTTTTATATTTCATAAGGGGGTTAAAGTATTTGAGTGGATACAAAACCCAAGCTTATTTAAAAATTTAGGTGGTGCTATAAATAGAATACCCGTCGGAGATGTTATAAAGGAATTAAATGCATTGACCTAAAGGTGGTACACCAGGGCGTGTTGAACTTTGAAAATTAAAATCCGTTTAATATAGGTGGTATTTAATCGAGGTATGAGAAATGACCTCGAAAACTGCCTATGCGTTATTTTACTGATACCTATGTTCAATAGTATCTGATCAATTTTTGGGCTTAAACCAGACGCCAACTGTGTTAAAAAATTCTGATATACAACAAGTGGGTAACGAAATTTTCGCTTTGTTATCGACACGATTTTCTTACCTCAAAATAACTCACTTAATTAAGCTGATTGGTATGACTTACTGTATTTCCCCGCTTTCACTAGACACCGGCTTATAATCTTAAAGTACAAAACGGAAGTAAACTTCCGGCTTGTAAGCCTATATTTATATATTACGGAATCAAACTTCCGTTTCTAGGGCTTTAATGGTAGTTATCGGTAATTTACTTCTGTATTTTGAAAGCGTTAACCTAGATAGCTATATGAACAACTTATCGGGGTCTTCTTTGAACTCACAGCACTTTCTAGCCACTCGGCAACATAAAATGTTGATAATAATTGGCAAGGTATTTTACTGTGTCGGATGGTGCTTCGCTTATCCGACCTACACTTACACAAACCGGCAATCACCACCCATAAATTCGGTATTTATACATTAAGGTTTTTAAAGCCTTAATGTAATTAATTTTCCACAATTCAAAAATTTACCTAAACCTAATCTTACTTAGATTTAAGGTTGCCTCTAATTAATAAATCTCAATCTGTGTGCTACACCTTGCTTAATATTCAAACTATTCTCAAGCTGCCGCGAATTCTCAAGTTAAGTGGCGCTGGCCATATGGACATAAAAACTCCCGCTAATACCAATGCAATCCCGATATATCTTTTTTTCATATTCCCTCACAACGTCAGAGCATTTTGGTGATTTTATAAGATTACCTTTGCCATTTTTAATGAGATTTAAGCTACTTTCGCAAAAAGCATGATCTACAAGTGCCCATATATTCTCCACTATAAAAATTAAGCATCTGGTTCTCGCGCCTTATTTTATGGCTTATATAGACTTCCCAGGATTTATTTAGATCTTTTAGGGTTAGTTCTTCATATTTCTCTAATAATTTTAAAATTATTAAAGTTAAACTTTGCACAACCCCTACATTTCAGCTCGCTTCTAATTAACAGGCACTAGCATGGCGTACTCAATACGAAAGGCGCGCCGGATTTTGTACATATGAAGCAACAATCAATGCATGATTTAACGACTCGTTAACGGGACGATTTTAAAAATGTGATTTTTCTGCCCGTCTCTGACATAACTGATTTCCATACACTGGCCTTCAGTGATGAAGTTATCGGTATGATCATCTCCAGTAAAATATAAACTTTGAGTGTAATTACTAAATTGGAATCTTGTATTTTCGATTACGAACGTTTCCGTACGGTAGTTTGTTGGTGAAGTCTCAGAATTGTAATGTTTCACGCATCCAGCTACCATCTGGTACTTTTTCTCATCAATGATTTGGCGTAAATGTGAAACTTTAAAGTAACCAAAGATACTATCCGATACCAAAACGCAAGATAAAAAACCAAAACCCAAAAGAAATTTGTTGCTACTTATTTTTAAAATCTCTGAAATATATTGAGTAACATCAGAAAATTTAAATAGTATAAATAAAATCAGTACTATTGGGAAAATAGGTAAAAGCTGATCTAAGGCAAAACCTATCTGAGTTTCAAAATATGCACCTGAGTTCAATTTAGTCCTACTAATAATTTAATAGTGCGCTAGTCGCGCATACTTCTGTCGACGCCACGCTAATTTTTCTGCATGATATAGTTTTAGCAAATAACCTAAGTTATTACTATCACAAAGTTTTCTAAAATTTTTAGGTAAAGTTAAGTGAACCAATATGCGCGCAGTGTTCATTTTTATGAATCAATGGGCAAAGAGCAGCCTACCAATTAATTCACGACGATATTTGGCCAATCTCAATATCCTGCTATCGCTCAAACCAGACCACTCTAAATGGCTTTACCAGCCTAATAAACATACTTACTAATTGAAATATAATGGCAAACACACCCAGCAATCACAAACAAATGCCAAATAGCGTGGCTAAATTGGGTGCTTTTAGCGCTGTAAAATAAAGTACCTAAGCTGTAAAAAATGCCACCGGCGAGTAACCAATAAAGTGCATTTACATCAATATTTAAATAAAGCGGGTATACAATCGCTAGGGCAAACCAGCCCATGAGTAAGTAAGTAGCTAACGATACTTTTTTGTTACCATTTTTAACCAGTATTTTATAAGCAACGCCGCTAAGTGCTACAGCCCATATAAAGCTAAGGGTGCCCCAAGACCAAGCGCCATTTAGCGATAGTAATAAAAAGGGGGTATAAGTACCGGCTATTAATACGTAAATTGCGCAGTGATCACATTTTTTATAAAAGGCACGGAGTTTAGGCTGTACGCTTGCGTGATAAAGTGTGGATGATAAAAACAAAATAAATAAGCTTGCCCCATAAACAGCTGTGCTTATATATGCTTTAACACTGGTTGCTTGAGTGAATAAATCCCACATTACAAACACTGCAAATGCAATACCCAATGCATGGCTTAATACATTGAGCTTTTCTTCTTTTCGGGAATAAGGCGCGTCTAACGACATAACAGATCCTACCACTGTAAAATTTAATTTGAGTGTACAGTTGTACGCTGAAAGTTTCAATATGGTTTTTATGCGTTCTCGATTTGAGTTAATTAAGCTTTTACTTGATTTTAAAGAGAATTAATTCACTATGTTGTTGTCTACTGTAATCCATATTACGAGCTGAAACAAACATGAAAAAAGATTTAAAAGCGGCTTTACTTACCGCTGTTGTTTACCCTGGAGCGGGGCACTTTTCGTTAAAGAAACACCTAATAGGGAGTATTTTTGCAGGTGTATTTTCTATTTTATTAATATTGACGCTTAAAGACATTTTTGCGATTGCTCAATGTACTGCTAATGAACTTGTGTCGGGTAAAATACCCATGACAATTGCGGGTATATTAAAAGCAGCGCAACAACCTTCTGATGAGTGCGCAAAGCTTGCTGAATATAAGTATGTACCCTTAATGGTTGTAATTTGGTTATTAAGCATTGTAGATGCCTACCGTTTAGGTAAAAAGTCCTCAAAATAAAACGAACCGATTTATCCCTTACAGATTAAGTGGCTGCTATATGCAGCCTTTTTTATTTTTAATTTATTATTTTTATAACTTACAACATGTGTGTAAATGCATTGTAAATATAGTTAACTCCCTCGTTATGGCTCCCAACTACTAAATACGTATTACTTTTATGCCTAGGCATCAATAAATTACAGCTCTTTTGATGGGTTTTGTTCATTTGTTGTTAATAAATCTTTGCTATTTTTACGACGCAAATAATATTGATTGTTATTTGTGTATCTAAATTAATACAAAACTTTATTGGTTTAGCTTTAACGAGCTAATATTTTATTTAAGGAAAATGTTATGAATGTTTGTTTAAGTAGTCATATAAAAGGGAGCTTTAAGGTTGCTAGTTTATCTGTAGCGCTATTGTTGGGTGTTTGCTCTACTGCGCATGCTGCTGTTGAAAAACTAACGGTAAGTGGGAATCAGGTTTTAGCGGGCGGTGTGAGTAAGAGCTTTGCTGGGCCAAGCTTATTTTGGAGTAACACAGGCTGGGGCGGTGAAAAATTTTACACGGCAGAAACAGTCGCAAGTGCTAAAACACAATTTGGTGCAACGTTAATCCGTGCAGCTATTGGCCATGGTACAAGTACGGGTGGTAGCTTAAACTTTGATTGGGATGGCAATATGAGCCGTTTGGATAGCGTTGTAAATGCGGCTATTGCTGAGGATATGTACGTTATTATTGATTTTCATAGCCATGAAGCACACACAGACCAAGTCACTGCAATTCGTTTTTTTGAAGAAGTAGCCACTAAATATGGTGATTACGATAACGTTATTTATGAAATTTATAATGAGCCATTACAAATCTCTTGGGTTAACGATATAAAACCGTATGCAGAAACCGTTATAGATAAAATTAGAGCAATCGACCCTGACAATTTAATTGTTGTTGGTACGCCTACCTGGTCACAAGATGTTGATGTAGCATCACTAGACCCCATTGAACGGGCAAATATCGCGTATACACTTCATTTTTATGCAGGTACGCATGGTCAGTCATATCGTAATAAAGCTCAAACGGCACTTGATAACGGTATTGCCTTGTTTGCTACTGAATGGGGTAGTGTAAATGCCGATGGCAATGGGGCTGTAAATATTAATGAAACAGATGCATGGATGGCGTTTTTTAAAACAAACAATATTAGCCATGCAAATTGGGCATTAAATGACAAAGCAGAGGGTGCATCAACATTTACTCCTGGTGGAAGCTGGGGCTCGTTAACAGCGTCTGGCACTAAAGTTAAAGAGATCATTCAAGGATGGCATGGTACTAGTGGTAATGTTGATTTAGACAGTGACGGAGATGGCGTTATAGATAGCCTTGATCAATGTAATAACACACCAGCTGGAACAACCGTTGATAGTATTGGCTGTGCAATTGCAGATACTGATGCTGACGGGGTGAGTGACAATATAGATCAATGTCCTAATACGCCAGCAGGTACTAATGTTGATTCAAGTGGCTGTGCTGTATCTGTTGGTACTGGCTGCAGTGATGCTAACGTTTATCCTAATTGGGTAAGCCAAGACTACATAAACGGTCCATATACGCATAATAATACCGACGAAAAAATGCAGTATCAGGGTAACTTATACACAGCAAAATGGTATACCAATTCGATACCAGGTAGCGATAGTTCTTGGGCGTTCTCGCAAAGTTGTGACTAACGAATAGTCAATCATTTATTAAATGATTTAATATAAAAGTTAAGTACAAATGTACTAAGTGTTTGTGCTTAACTTTATCAATAACAAATGCACTTTAAAGCACAGTTTTATTATATCTACCTTCTAAATTCCTTCTAAATATTCCGCTGTAAATTTAATCCCTACAGATAAACAGGCTCAATATTAAATAAAAATGGCCTAATAAAATTTTGTACAAAAATATATTTTACTCGTAAGTAGATTTTTAACTAAATATTGGTCAAAAAGTTAATTTTATGTAGTTAAATTAACTAGTGCTGAATTGTTTTATTTTAATGATTATTTATAAAGTTGTTTAATAACAACTCCTTAGGTTTTATTCTTATATTGGCACAACCCTTGATTATGTTATTACGTCTAAACAATACACAAACAAGGAATACCATTATGAAACATTCAATTAAAATCGCTATGGCAAGTTTATTAGTATTAGGTTCTGCACATGTTAATGCAGCTGAAGTGGACCTAGATGTAACTGATATTTTATCAACCAGTGTTAGTAACTATGTAAAGCAAACAACGTCTGAGCTTGAAAACTCGTTAAAAGAAACGCTAAGTTTTGATGCACAAGCTATTTTAGATAGCTTATTAGAAACCAAGCAGCCAAGTGAAGTTAGTGATAGTGCTACAGCAAAAAATGTAGCAAATAACGCGCAGTAAACTAATTAAAAGGAATTAAGACGATGAGCAATGAATTAGGATTATTTGCATTAATGTTAGCACCAGTAGTGAGTATGATAAGTGCTTATTACTCGGTTCAAATGATTAAAGTTATGGGGAGTTGGTTTAATCTTTAATTAATAACATTACAGGTAATTAATTCGATTGATACTAAGCTGATCGACTTAGCAAAAGCGCACGTAAATAAAGGCAGAGTGATTTAAATAAGTAGACTTTATGAAGCGTGCGATTTTTCCATTACCAATTTTTATACTACCTCAGGGCTATACGCGTTTACGTATATTTGAGCCTCGCTATTTAAATATGGTTAAAACAGCACTAGAGAACGACACCGGATTTGTACTGTGTACTTTTGAGCACGACACACCGTTTAATATAAGCGCTCAAGGTTGCTTAGTCGACATTATAGACTTTAACCAAGATGACAGCGGTATGTTGCTTATAGATGTAATTGCATCCAAAACCGTGCAAATTGATGATGTTTACCAAGATGAGCAAGAGCTTCGCCATGGTTTAATTTCAAATTGTATTGCACCTTATTGGTACAACCAATCGTTCGTTGATATTGGCGAGCATACAAAGCTTAAATTGACCCTTCAAAATATATTTTCAACCAATCCTGAACTGAGTGAATTGTATAAGCAAACTCGCTTTGACGAACTAACGTGGGTTGTAGCCCGCTGGTTAGAGCTATTGCCTATATCTATTGAGAAAAAACAGCAACTTGCGTTCGAAACTAACTTTGATAACTTACTAAGTTTCCTCCATACTGTGATTAATAACGAATTTGCCTGATTTTATTTGATCCTAAACAAACTTGCGTGCGTACTTACTAATACAAAAGCAATAACGGGATATATTATTATGGTAAGTCAACAACAATCACCACGTTGTGAACCTAATACAGGTAAGTACACTGCCATGCCAGAAACGCCAAGCAAAGAACTCATGCAAGCGCTCATTGACGTAGCTCAATCGCGAGACAAAAAAGCGTTTGCTTATTTATTTGAATATTTTGCTCCAAAAATTAAACGATTCGGCATTAAACAGTTTGGTGTTGAAGCGCAAGCAATGGAACTTGTGCAAGAAACACTAACATCTGTATGGCGAAAAGCGCATTTATATCACAGTGACAAAGGCGCTGCGACTACGTGGGTTTACACGGTAATGCGTAATGCATCGTTTGATATGCTTCGAAAAATGAAAAGCAATAAAGAAGAAAACATTAGCGAAGATATTTGGCCGTTATTGAACGAAACTCAAGATACTAATCACGAATACACCGATCACCTTGAAGATAAACAAATTAAGCGCTACCTCGACAAGTTACCACTTGCACAAAGAGAAGTTGTAAGAGGCGTTTATTTTCAAGATATGTCGCAAGAGCAACTTGCACATCAACTTAACATTCCAGTAGGCACGGTAAAATCACGTTTACGTTTGGCCTTACAGAAATTACGTAATGAAATGGGAGATCAGCATGATTAAACATCACCCGAGTGAAACTTTACTGACACAATATTGCAGTGCATCACTTAGCGCATCACTTAGCTTAGCCGTATCTATTCATGTAGATATGTGCCCAGTTTGCCAAGCAAAAGTAGCAAAAATTGAGGCCAGTAACGCCGAGCAAGTTTTTAGCGACTCTTTTGAGCAAAGTACGCAACTAGATACATTGCCTGTTGATATTACAGATGAGCAAGAGTCTAGCTTATTTGATTTTATTACTGCCGATACAAGCGCTGATGAAGTATATGAAGTAGAACCGGTTGCTATTAAAGTAAATAACCACAACTACCAGTTACCACGAGCACTGACACGCATATCGCATGGTAAGTTTACGCAGGTTGGTAAATTAGCCCGCTCACGTGTAGCGCTTGATGACGGCCCATTGCGCTCAAGCTTGTTACATATTGATGCTGGTGGTGAAATTCCGGAGCATACTCATACTGGCTTTGAAATTACTTTATTACTTGATGGTGAGTTTAGTGACGAAGAAGGTAGCTACGTACCAGGTGACTTTATTTTTCAAGATGGTAGCCACCAACACACACCACTTACAAAAGATGGTTGTTTATGCTTTACAGTGGTCAGTAGTGCGCTACATTTTAATAAGGGCTTCAGCAAGTTACTAAATCCAATTGGTAATTTGATTTATTAAGAGAATTTATGCAAACAGACACAATAAAAATAGGCATAAGCGCCTGCTTAGCAGGCGAAAAAGTAAGATTTGATACAGGTCATAAAAAATCTAACTTTTGTATGGATGAACTGGGTAAGCACGTTGAGTACACACGTTTTTGCCCAGAGGTCGCCGTAGGTTTACCAATTCCTAGACCTACGATTAGGCAGGTTAAGGTTGGCGACACAATTAAAGTGTGCAGGCCAGATGGCTCGGGTGATGTAGGCCCACAATTAACCGAATATGGTAAAAAAGTAGCCACAGAGCAAGCAAGTACATTAAGCGGTTTTGTTTTTTGTGCCAAAAGCCCAAGCTGTGGTATGGAGCGTATTAAAATATACAACGAAGCAGGTACAGGTAACACATCTGAAGGCGTTGGTTTTTTTGCAGAGCAAATAATGAAACACAATCCGTTATTGCCATGTGAAGAAAACGGCCGTTTAAATGACATGCACCTTCGTGAAAATTTTGTAATGCGTGTTTACGTATATAAAAACTGGCAAATGCTAGCAAAAGAACCGCTAAGTGTTCATAAATTAACTCAATTTCATTCTCAGTATAAATATTTGCTAATGGCTCATAATTACCAAGCTTATAGAGATCTAGGCAACTTACTGGGTACTTTTGTTGGGGATGATGTAAACGCACTTGCCGACGAATATATTTTAGGTTTAATGACGGGTTTAAAAAAGCCTGCTTCTCGCAGAAATAACTGCAATACCTTAATGCATTTACAAGGTTACTTTAAAAAAGATTTATCTAAAGTTGAAAAACAAGAGTTACGTGACGCAATTGATGAATATAGAGAAGGCTTGGTGCCGTTATATGTACCGTTAACGTTACTTAAACACCATTTAAAAGTGCATCCAAACGAGTACCTTGAAAAACAAGTATTCTTTAACCCTTACCCTAACGAACTAAAACTACGATACGGTATTTAATGAACACATTATTTTGGTTTAGGCGCGATTTGCGCCTTTTTTCGAACGAAGCGTTGATCCAGGCGCTAAATGATGGCGCTAAACACGCCATTTTTTTTGTTTGTGAAAAGCAATGGCAGCAGCATAACACCGCGCCAATTCAAATAGATTTACTTAAGCGACGAGTAAAGTACTTACAACAGCAACTAGCAGATTATGGTATTACGCTGCATGTAATTAGTGCGCCATACTTTAGTGATTGCGAATCGAAGTTAATTGAGTTTTGCCAGTCGAATAACGTTAAACATATTGTTGCTAACACTGAATATGAATTAAATGAAGTAAATCGTGATAAGGCAATTTTAGCTAAATGCGATGATGTTGGTGTTACATTTACTCTGTACGAAGGGGATTTAATTGCGCCAGCGGGCAGTGTTAAAAACCAAAGCAATGAAATGTATAAAGTGTTTACTCCGTTTAAGCGCGCATGGCTAAAGCAGTATCAAGACATTCACTTTAGTTTACCAACGTGGCCTTTAGATAAAGCGTCAGTTGATGTAAAAGCTGAACCACTTCTTAAAAGTGATGATAGCTCTGAAAAATGGCCTGTAGATGATGAAACACTCTTTAAAATAGTGAATGATTTTATTGCTGACAAACTAACAAGCTATGACGATAACCGTGATATACCAAGTATTAAGGGGACTTCGGGCTTAAGCCCTTATTTAGCGCTTGGTATTGTGAGTACAAAGCAATTATTAATTAATATTCAGCAGCAATATCCTGATATTTTAACAACGTCAAAAAGTAAAACCTTCACATGGGTAAACGAACTTGTTTGGCGTGAATTTTACCGACATTTAATTTCAGAGTTTCCTAAGTTATCGCGTGGAGATAATTTTAGCGAAAAGTATAACGCGGTAAAGTGGCGTAAAAACGAAGATGACTTTAATGCATGGTGCGAAGGTCGTACAGGTTATCCACTTGTAGACGCTGCTATGCTTCAGTTAAAGCAAACAGGTTGGATGCACAATCGTTTACGTATGGTAGTTGCAAGTTTTTTAACTAAGCATTTGCTTATTGATTGGCGTGAAGGCGAAAAGTACTTTATGCAGCATCTAATTGATGGTGATTTAGCATCTAATAATGGTGGCTGGCAATGGGCTGCCAGTACAGGGTGTGACGCTCAGCCTTATTTTAGAATTTTTAACCCTATCACCCAAAGTGAACGCTTTGATCCAATAGGTAAGTTTATACGTAAGTATTTGCCAGAGCTTAAAAATGTGCCAGATAAACAGATTCACTTTCCACATACTTATATTGCTTCTATGGGTAAAACGAAGGACTGTTACTGGCCGGCAATTGTAGATCATAAAGCTGCACGTGAGCGTGCGTTGGCTGCTTTTAAGGTGTGATATGGATAACGTGCTACCAGTAGGTAAATTTGTAGATATTTATCAAAAACTTGATAACAGTAATTTAGAGCTATTAAGTGAAATTTACAGTGATGATATTGAGTTTATAGATCCAATGCATCAGATAAACGGTATTGCCGAGTTACGTGCTTATTTTGCTAATTTATATAGCAATGTTAAACACTGCCAATTTGACATAACGGATTCCTTTAGCGCCGGTAATAACGCGTTTATTTACTGGACTATGCACTACGCACACCCAAAACTTTCCTCGGGTAAAACAATATCTGTACAAGGGCACAGTAAGCTTATTTTTAAAAACGATAAGATCATTAAGCATCGAGATTATTTTAATGTTGGTGAGCTTTTGTATAAACACATTCCGTTATTAGGCTCTGTTATTAACTACATAGATAAAAGGGCAGGCTGAATATGATTACATTAATTACAGGGGCTACCTCAGGTATTGGTGAGCAACTAGCGATTAAATATGCTGAGCAGGGCGATACCGTTATTGCTTGTGGTCGAAACAGAGAAAAACTAGCCGAACTTGCTCAACACAAAAATATTCAAATTTGTCAATTTGATGCCACAAGTTTAGATGATATTAAACAATCAACCATTGGTTTTACACAATTTGACCGCGTTATATTAAACGCAGGCAATTGTGAGTATGTTGATGATGCACGAAATTTTGATAGTGCTTTATTTGAACGTGTCATTACAGTTAATTTATTAGCAATGGGTTACTGCCTAGAAGCTTTACTACCTAAAATTAACGCAGGTGGCCAACTTGTATTAGTAAGCTCAAGCGTAACTTATTTGCCACTTCCTCGTTCAGAAGCCTATGGGGCATCTAAATCAGGCGTTAGTTATTTAGCTAAGAGCTTAGCCGTAGATTTAAGTGACGTTGATGTAACGCTAGTTCATCCTGGGTTTGTAAAAACGCCGCTCACAAACAAAAATGACTTTCCTATGCCAATGGCGGTTACCGCAAAAGAGGCGGCAGATTATATGATTAAAGGTATTGGTAAGCGCCGCAAAGAAGTTCATTTCCCTTATCGTTTTACACTTATCTTAAAAGCTTTGCGAATATTACCACTCCCGCTATGGCTTAAAATCGCAAAAGGATTAACTCGTTGAAAAAAATAGCAATAATTGGAACTGGTGTATCTGGATTAACTGCCGCACATTTACTTCATAAACATTATGATGTAACAGTGTTTGAAAAAAATGATTACATAGGCGGGCACACTGCAACAGTTGATGTAACTATAAGCGGAGCCAAATACGCTATTGATACTGGTTTTATTGTTTTTAATGATAGAACTTATCCATACTTTGAAAAACTACTTGCTCGTATAGGCGTTGATAAACAGCCTACCCAAATGAGTTTTAGTGTGCATAACGATGCTACTGGCTTTGAATATAACGGCCATACTTTTACTAGCTTGTTTGCTCAGCGAAGAAATATATTTAGACCTAAATTTTGGCGTCTTTTATACGATATCGTTAAGTTTAATAAAGTGTGTAAAGCTATTTACGAGCAAGGTGACTACAAACAAGAACACTCGTTAGGTGAGTTACTTAATGAACATGGCTTTAACGACTTTTTTAAATATCATTATATTCTGCCGATGGGCGCTGCTATTTGGTCTACCAGTATTAAAGAAATGGAAAATGTTGGTGTCGAGTTTTTTGTTAAATTTTTCTTTAATCATGGACTCTTAGACATAACAAACCGCCCGCAGTGGTATGTTATTCCTGGTGGGTCTCGTGAGTACATTAACCCTTTAATTAAGGGGTTTGCAGATAAAATAAAACTAAATAGCAGTATAGAATCAGTGATCCGCACTAACGACAAAGCTATTATTGAGTTTGCAAATGGTGACAAAGACGAATTTGATAAAGTCATTTTTGCTTGCCATTCAGACCAAGCACTTAGCCTTTTGGGTGATGCAACAGCGCAGGAGCAATCCGTATTAGGTGCCATCGCTTATACTGAAAACTCTGTGGTTTTACATACCGATACGAGTTTATTACCTGACAGAAAAGCAGCGTGGGCAAGCTGGAATTATCTTCTTAATAACAACACTGATAAAGCCGCGGTTGTTACGTATCAAATGAATATTTTGCAAGGAATTGCAAGTGATACACAATTTTGTGTAACGCTTAATCACCTGCAGGGGATTGAACAAAGTAAAATACTTCGTGAGTTTACTTACCATCACCCTGTATTTAACCAATCATCCATAGCCGCACAAAAGCAAAAACACAGTATTGATGGGCAAAATAACAGTTATTTTTGTGGTGCTTATTGGTATAACGGCTTTCATGAAGATGGTGTGCGAAGCGGTGTAGACGTAGCTAAGCAGTTAGGTGTTGAGTTTGACTAGTGCAGTGTACTTAGGCGATGTTAGACATCGCCGATTTGCTGTTAAAAACCATAGCTTTAACTACTCGCTTTATATGATGTGGGTTGACTTAAAGCAGCCTTTAAACTTAAATAATATTCATCCTATGTTGGGTACATTTGGGTTTAAAGCACTTAGGTTTAAACAGGCAGATTACTTACAAAATGTACCTAATCCGCAGCAACATACCGTGTTTGAGCGTGCACAAATGCAGTTGCAATCATTAGGTGTTACTGAAGAGTTTGAGCATATTTATATGTTGGGGCAGTTGCGTTGCTTTGGAATTTATTTCAGCCCAGTAAATTTTTATTTTTATGGCCACACTAGTGACGAATTTAAGTATTTAGTAGCAGAAGTAAGTAATACACCTTGGAATGAGCGACATTACTATTTAGTTCCTTTAGGAAAAAAAGTGAACTTTAAAAAGGTTTTTTCCGTATCACCATTTATGGATTTGAATATGGACTACCACTGGCATATTCGACATACACTTAGCAATACATTGATACACATAGAAAATAAAAAAGACGAAACATTGTTATTTGATGCTTCTCTTAGGCTAAAACGTCAAGAGCTAACCAAAGAAGCGGTTAGTCAATTACTAAAACGCTTTCCAGCTATGACGTGGTCTGTTTTCAAAGGCATTTATGTTCAAGCTTTTAAGTTGTTTGTTAAAAGAGTGCCTTTTTTAGGTCATTCGTAAAGCCATTAGGTGTTAAGCCTTGGTAGTTAAAACAATAATATAGGTAATTCAATGGAAAAAGTGTCGAGTTTAAATTGCGCACAAAACACAGGTTGGTTTACTAACTTTTATAAAAAGTTAGTAATAGGCGCATTTTCTTCTATAGAAACAGGCCAAATAGTTTTAGTTGATGGTAGCTCTCGCTCTGTTTTTGGCGATACTTCGTCAAACCTAAAGGTGACTATAAGTGTAAACGATAAAGCAATGTATAAAGCATTTGCATTATCAGGCAGTGTTGGCGCTGGTGAATCTTATATTTTAGGGCAGTGGTCTTGCGACAACTTGACGCGTCTTATCGAAATTTTTGCAATTAACCAAGATCAATTAGACAATTTTGAAAAGAAATTCTCTTTTTTTAGTAATATTGCCCATAGAATTAACCATTTTAAAAATAAAAATTCAGAGTCTGGTTCAAAAAAGAATATTGTTGCTCACTACGATTTAGGTAATGATTTGTATGAATCTTTTTTATCTGATGAAATGTTGTATTCAAGCGCCATTTACCCTAGTAAAGATGCAACGCTTGAGGAAGCGCAGCAATATAAGCTTAAACGTATTTGTGAGCAGGTAGAGTTACAGCAAGGCGACTCGGTGATTGAAATTGGTACAGGTTGGGGGGCTTTCGCTATTTATGCAGCCACCCACTATGATTGCCACGTAACAACTACAACTATTTCTGACGAGCAGTACGATTACGTTGCTAACAAGGTTAATGCCCTTGGTCTTGAAAGAAAAATAACATTATTAAAGCTTGATTATCGTTTATTAGAAGGGCAGTACGACAAGCTTGTTTCGATTGAAATGATAGAAGCTGTCGGTCATGATTATTTACCAAGCTTTTTTACCAAGTGCGGTGATTTACTCAAAGAAAATGGCGCTATGCTTATTCAAGCAATAACAATAAGCGATCAGCGTTATAAACATTATTTAAAAAATTCTGATTTTATTCAGCAATATATATTTCCTGGTGGGTGTTTGCCATCGCTCAACGAAATGAGTGAACAAATTAAAAATAACACCAACATGGTTATTCATACTGTAAATGATATTGGTGCTCACTACGCGCGAACATTAGCGGATTGGCGCGAACGTTTTATTCAAAGCTGGCCAGAGTTAGATAGAACTAAATTTGACGAACGATTTTATAGACTATGGTTATTTTATTTTGCTTAC
Organism: Pseudoalteromonas sp. S3178; assembly: GCF_005886985.1. Classification (NCBI taxonomy): domain Bacteria; kingdom Pseudomonadati; phylum Pseudomonadota; class Gammaproteobacteria; order Alteromonadales; family Pseudoalteromonadaceae; genus Pseudoalteromonas; species Pseudoalteromonas sp. S3178. Next base: position 41,758 of record NZ_PNCW01000044.1, read on the forward strand.
TGTGAAGGGGCATTTAGAACTCGTGCCACTAGTACGGTACATTTAATGGCTCGTAAACCGCGCTTTACTAGCGATAATGATGAAATTGCACTCGGTTATTAATTTTGTCTTGTTTCAAGCAGTATGGTTTTTATCATTACTGCTTGAAGAGCAATCTATTTTTGCTACTCCTTTAATAATTGCTTTAATGTTTTATTTATCAAAGCAAAAAAAACATGATGCTATTTTATTGTTAAAAGCGCTGCCATTAGGGCTATTCGGCGAGTTTATTGCTGTAAAGCTAGGTTTGCTTGAGTTTCATTCTTACCCATTTCCTCTTTGGCTTGTTTTTTTATGGGCCTCTTTAGTGCTGTGTATTAACAGCTCTATGTCTTTTTTGACGTCACTTAAGTTTTGGCAAGCATTTTTAGTATGTTTAGCCTTTGCACCTGCAAGCTACTGGGCCGGTGCACGCTTTGGTGTACTAAACTTACAATTACCCCTGATACAATTTTGGCTGATATACGGCTTAATATGGGCAAGTATGTTTACTTTAATATTGTTTACAAACTCAAAAATAAAATCGGTGCTGAATACAAAACCTCTTTAGCATGCCTCAGCCCGCTTGTGATTTGATCAAACTTGTTCTGTAGCGCGTATATTTAGTACTTTATAAAGTTAAGGAACGATTTTGAAAATAAATTTATTAATTAGTTTTTGCTTTTTACTCACCTCCTATAATGCCTATGCAAATGATGACTTTACAAAAGTAGGCGAAGCCAGAATGGAGTATTTATTTTGGGACGTTTACGATGCCACATTGTTTACACCTTCTGGTAAATATAAAAACGGTGAAAACCCGATAAAGTTTAAGCTTAAATACTTGCGTGACTTTGAGGCAAAAGACATTGTTAAAGCAACTAAAGAGCAGTGGGAGCATTTAAACAAACCTGACTTATCTCAAAAGTATGCAGATAAATTACTTAATATTTGGCCAAATATAAGTAAAGGCGACTCCTTAATGCTAGAAACAGACGTAAATGGTAAAAGTACATTTTATTATAATGATGAAAAAGTGGGCCAAATAGATGATGTTGAATTTGCTAATGATTTTTTGGCAATCTGGCTTGATAAAAATACGTCTGAGCCTGCGCTTCGACAACAACTACTAGGAAACTAACTTATGAGCTTATTAAAGATAAAACCACTTATGGTGTGTATTTTTGCTGTATTTTTAATTAGCTGCTCAGCGCCGAGTGTTGAGCATTATAAAAACAGTTCGCCTGAGTTTAACTTCAAAGAGTTTTTTAGTGGTGAATTAAAAGCATATGGCGTTGTACAAGACTATAATGGTGAATTAACCCGAAAGCTTGTTGTTGATATGAACGCAAGCTGGAATGGCTCACAAGGCGTTATTGAAGAAGATTTTGTATACGACGATGGTGAAACGCAAAGACGTGTTTGGAAAGTGACACTTAACGATGATAATACATTAACGGGCACAGCCGCAGACGTTACAGGTGTAGCTAAAGGAAAAAGTACGGGCAGTGTGTTTCACTGGAACTACAATGTAGAGCTACCTTACGATGGCTCTACATTAAATGTAAACTTTGACGATTGGATGTACCTGGTTACACAATCGCGCTTGATAAACCGCACATCTATTGTTAAGTTTGGTGTCGAGGTCGGGGAAGTGACCTTAGTTATCGAAAAAATATAGTTGATTTACGTCGTTGTTTAACTTGCACCAAAATTGTACTCAAATTAAGTCTTTGTTAACCCAACACGCTGTATTTTACCGAGAATTATTTAAATTTTACGCATTTTTTAAGAATTTAAGCAAAAAACGCAATTTGCTGTTGCTAACTCTTTAAAAATGCATAAAGATAGGTTTTGCGAAGGCAAAATAATAACGAATAGGAATCTAACAATGAATAAAGCTCAATTAGTTGAAAAAATCGCTACTGATGCAGAAATCTCTAAAGCTGCTGCTACACGTGCACTTGACGCGTTTACTGGCGCTGTAACTTCTTCTTTAAAAGAAGGTAATTCAGTTGCATTAGTTGGTTTTGGTACTTTCTCAGTTAAAGAACGTGCAGCACGCACTGGCCGTAATCCACAAACGGGTGCTGAGATCCAAATCGCAGCGGCAACTATCCCAAGCTTTAAAGCAGGTAAAGGTCTTAAAGACCAAGTAAACCCTTAATTGGCGATTTACAGAATTTTTTAAAAAAGAGCTATTTAGCTCTTTTTTTTTGCCTGTATAAAAGTTACCACCAAAGCGGGTAAACTACTGATCCGCAATAATACTCAATTAAATTGACGCAAATGCGTTAAAAATTTCTCATATACGATTGTATTAATGCAGGCGGTAGAACAATGCAGAAGCAATTAGTGATAACAATTAAACAACAAATTTTTTGCCTATACGGTTTATTGCCTAAAATTGCTCTCCTAATTAAACGAATTGGTATGATTTTTTATAGGTACAGACCATAAAAAATCCCTACTAATTGCTTAGTAGGGATTTTGCTTAAAACTCACTAAAAATGCGCTGTAACGTATTTAAAGTTACGCTTTTAAAGCTTTGTCGCCTCGTCCGATACCAACGGCACCTGAGCGTACAACTTCAATAATATCTGTTTCATGACGCAGTGTGTCTAAAAACGATTCTATTTTGTCTGTACTGCTTACAAGTTGTAGGCTGTAACTTTGTCGGCCCATATCTAAAATAGCGCCTTGGAACACATCAACCACACGTGTTACTGCAGCGCGTGTGGTTTCGTCTTGGGCAAATACTTTAACAAGTAGTAACTCACGCTCTATATGGCTCATTTCTGTTAAGTCGATGATTTTAAGTACATCAACAAGCTTATTTACTTGTTTTGTAATTTGCTCAACAATTCTGTCATCGCCCATAGTTGTAATAGTGATACGCGATAATGATTGATCGTCAGTAGTACCCACCGTAAGGCTATCAATGTTATAAGCACGTTGTGAAAAAAGTCCAACGATACGCGATAGTGCACCAGGTTCGTTTTCTAATAATATAGATAAAATACGACGCATTATGCTTTTACTCCTTTACGTAACCACATCTCATCAATGCCGCCTAACTTAATTTGCATTGGGTATACATGTTCTTTTTCATCAACGTTTATATCTAAAAATACTAAACGGTCATTTATACTCATAGCTCTGTCTATCGCTGGTTGTAGTTCATCGAGCGTGTCTACCTTTATACCAACGTGACCGTAACTTTCTACAAGTTTTACAAAGTCAGGTAAAGAGTCCATGTAAGACGATGAATGGCGACCGCCGTAAATCATGTCTTGCCATTGGCGTACCATACCTAAAGAGCGGTTATTTAATGATACAACTTTAACAGCTAAGTTATATTGTAAACACGTTGATAGCTCTTGGATGTTCATTTGAATAGAACCATCGCCCGTTACACATACAGACTCTTTATCTGGGAACGCAAGTTTAACACCCATTGCAGCAGGTAAACCAAAGCCCATAGTGCCTAGGCCACCAGAGTTGATCCACTGGCGAGGGTTTTTAAACGGGTAATATTGAGCGGCAAACATTTGATGCTGACCTACGTCTGAGCTTACATATGCTTCGCCATTTGTTGCTTTGTACACTGCTTCAATAACAGCTTGGGGCTTAATTTTATCGCCATCGGTGTTGTAATTAAGGCATTTTTGTTCACGCCAGCTAATAATTTGTCGCCACCAATCTTCTTGGGCGCTTCTATCAATTTGTATTGGGCTTTTATCAATAGCAGTTTGTAGTTGTTCTATAACCGTTGCTAAACACCCTACAACTGGAATATGAGCTTTAATAGTTTTAGAAATTGAGGTTGGATCTACATCAACATGCACGATGGTTGCGTTAGGGCAAAACTTGTTAACGTTATTTGTAACACGATCATCAAAACGTGCGCCTAAGGCTAAAATTACATCGGCATTGGCCATTGCTTTATTTGCTTCAAGCGTACCATGCATTCCAAGCATGCCCACAAAATTAGGGTGTACACCCGAAATACCACCAAGGCCCATTAAAGTATTTGTAATAGGAGCATTTAATGATTCAACTAAGTGAGTTAATTGCTCTGAGGTATTAGAAAGTACAATTCCGCCGCCAGAATAAACCACTAACTTTTTAGCTTCAAGAATAGCGGTTACGGCTTTGCGTATTTGTTTTGAATGACCTTTTGTATTTGGGCTATAGGTTCTAAGCTCGGTAGTTTTAGGAAATTCGTACTCAAACTTAATCGCTGGATTAAGCATATCTTTAGGTAGTTCAACCACTACAGGGCCTGGGCGACCAGTACTTGCAATATAAAACGCTTTTGCAAGTATTGCTGGGATCTCTTTAGCACTTCGACAGTTAAAGCTGTGTTTAACCACAGGGCGAGAACAACCAACAATGTCGGTTTCTTGAAAGGCATCATCACCAATTAAATTAGTCGGTACTTGGCCTGATAAAACAACCATAGGGATTGAATCCATATAAGCTGTAGCAATACCTGTAATACAGTTTGTAGCGCCAGGCCCTGAGGTTGCAAGTACAACACCTACTTCACCGGTGGCACGGGCATAGCCATCAGCCATGTGCGTTGCTGCTTGTTCATGGCGTACTAAAATATGCTCAATATCATCTTGTTGAAAAAGTGCATCATATAAGTCTAAAACCGAACCACCGGGGTAGCCAAATATGTATTTAACCTTTAACTCTTTCAATGCCTGAACTACTAGTTCAGAGCCATTATACTCTTGTTTGCTCATCCTCATTCCTCTGTGCGCTTTTTTGTGCATAAAAAAACCCCCGCGTAGTGCGAGGGTTTTTAAAAAGCAGTATCACCTTTTAATACATCCCCGCTGGGCTTATAACTAAGACCAGTACGAGTACGACTAAAAGGTTAATTTGTGTGTTCATAGTTTTTACTCTATTTAGCAAAACACTGCTTTTAAATTAAATATTCTGTATAGGGTTATTTTTAAGGGTTTTAAAGCTCTATGTCAACCTTGAAATGGCTTTTTTGCATTGAAATTTCATTTTAAATTATTTTTCAACTTGAAATTGCAAAATATGGCGTTTTTATCTAGATACTCAGTAAATATTATGCATTTTTTACAGCTATAAAGGTAAGCATAAAAATTAAATTTAGCTAAGTTTAGTTGTGTTAATTATATGTTTTAGAAACTGCCTAAATAGTAAATTTTAGGTATGATGAATTCATAAACATGATTGAGGAATCTACAGTGAAAAAAGTGACTATAATTTCGCTTTTATCTACATTAATAAGCCCTTTAGTAATTGCTGATACAGCATCTCCACATGATGTGGGTATTACTAACAAGGAGCGTATTTTATATTGGCTTAATAAAAGAGATAACATTGCGCCGAGTGATCTTGAGTCATCATATGAGCAATACATGGATATGAGTTCTAATAATCCACATTTAATTAAAAATGGTTTTAGGCAATTTAATTCTAAAATTGATAATTCAGCGGGTTCAGTAAAATCTCAAGTAAGTTTTTCTACTGCTTTGATTCCCGATCAGACTGTAAATCAAGTAAAAATACTGACTATATTAATAGACTTTCCTGATTTGAAACATGACGATAATAAGTTATCAGCCCAAGATACCGATATGTTTTACGCTGATTACTCTAAAGAACATTATCAACAGATGTTATTTAATAGCGAAAGTTATTTAGGTCCAGATGATCAAAGCCTATTAACCGCAAAAAGCTATTATTCAGACGCGTCGGGTGCAAGCTTAAATTTTAGCGGTGATGTTTATGGCTGGGTAACCGCTGATAGTAACGCCAAAGTATATGGAGAACGACAAGGGAATACCCGAGATATTAATGCGCCATCTTTAGTTAAAGAAGCAGTAGAAAAAGCTGTAGCACAATATAATATTAATTTAAGTGATTACGACCTTACTGATTTAGACGATATTGACGGTGACGGTATTATTAACGAACCCAACGGAATAATAGACCATGTAATGGTTTTTCATTCAAGTATTGGGGAAGAAGCCGGAGGGGGGTATTTAGCTACCGATGCAATTTGGTCACACCGTTACTATGTATTTGATGAAAATAGCCAACCTAGTGAAGTAACGGGGAGTTCTGTTAAGCTTTTTGGTTATACAATTAACCCAATTGATGCTGGAATTGGTGTGGTTGTGCACGAATTTGGCCACGACCTAGGGTTGCTTGATGAATACGATTTACAATCTAATACTGTGGGTGAGCCGGTTGCATCTTGGTCGGTTATGTCTACAGGTAGTTGGGCGGGGGCTTTAAGGGGCTCAGAGCCTGTGATGTTTAGTCCTTATGCACTTGAATACTTACAAACGCGGTATCAGGGTAATTGGGTTAATCAGCTAGAGCTTGAAATGACAGAAGTTAACGCAAATTCTGAGCAAATACTTGTTGATACATCAAGTGCTTCACAATCACAAAGCCAATTAAAAGTTGTTTTACCTAAGCGCCTAGAAAAGTTTAAAACACCGGTAGAAGGTGAGTTTCAATATTATTCAAATACAGGTGATAACCTGCGTAATAGTTTTATAAATAAGATAGAACTGCCACAGACCAATGATGCACTAATGCTAAGTTTTATTGCCTATTACAGCATTGAACGTGATTACGATTTGGTACAAATAAAAGTGAATGGTACGCCAATTAGTGGCAATTACACCCAAGCTATTAACCCGTATTATGGCGATATTGGGCCTTACATTACCGGTGATTCTTTTTTAAATAGTGATGCTAAACAACCTAACGGCTATTTAACGCATGAGTTTGATTTAACCTCTTATGCAGGGCAAACAGTAGAGCTTAGTTTTGAATACATAACTGATGCAAATACTCATTACTATGGTTTTGTTGTTGATGATATGAAGATTAGGCAAAACGAAACGTTAATTTGGCAAAACAACGCAGAAATGCAAACGTCTGCTCAACTAACAAACTTTGAAAGAATAGGCAGTTACATATACGCCTCACCATCGCATTATTATTTACAATTAAGATCTTATCTAGGTATCGATCGCGGATTGCAAAGTGAGCAATATTCCCCGGGAGTACTTTTATGGTATGCCGACGAATCACAATCAGATAATAATACCACCGAGCACCCAGGAACTGGCTTTGCGTTAGTTGTTGACGCAGACCAGCGAGCAATTAAAACAGGCACTACGCAAACAACTGCCGATACGGCAATACAAATACGCGATGCTGCATTTAGTTTATATGACCAGCGTGCAGGGTTAGGCGATGACGATTTATCAGCCATTAGTGAGTTTAGTGATAAAACAGATTATAGTTTTTCACAACAAACTGAATCGGGTGTTGAATTACCACAATTAGGTTTTGGGTTTACTTTATTAAATCAATCAACTAATAACGAAAGCGTTAGTGTTGAGCTAAGTTATAGTTCTGCAAATGGGATTAAATTTAGTATTACTGATCTTAATGTAAAATTTGATATTGAGGGATTAACTTTAACACCAACCGATAAGTTTATGTGGCGTTTTGATGATGGATCAACAAGCACTGAGCTTGCACCTTCACATGAGTATGTCGATTTTGGCACTTATAATGTTGAGTTTCTTGTTAGCAACGATAATGCTGAGCAAGTATTTACCGCTGAAGTAAATATTACTGAGCCATTAGCAATTAACGAGGTTGATTATGATATTAACCAAGGGGTATTGACAGCCCAAGCAAATATTACGGGTGGCGTTTCACCTTTTAGTTATCAGTGGAGCTTTGGTGATAACAACAGCTTGGCGACGCAGAGTATTACACATAGTTATTTATATTCAGGTAATTACCAAGTTGAACTGACCGTAACAGACAGTCAAGGAAATCAAAGTGAAAAAACGCTAGATATTTCTACAACAGTGCCTATGAGCATTGAAAGTGGTTTTACTTCTAATAATTTAAATGTTCAGTTTAATAGTGATATAAACGGTGGTTTTGGTAACTACACATACAACTGGAATTTTGGAGATGGAAGTACTTCTAACATACAAAACCCAAGTTATGTTTATCAAAATGAAGGGAATTATACTGTGACACTTAAAGCGACTGATGCTCAGACGGGCGAAGTTATTACTGAAAGCTTAATTGTTAGTGTAAACGTAGAGCAAAGTATTTCAGGCTCAAGTGGTGGTACACTGTTAGGTTTACTTATTTTATTAGCCTTTAGTACCCTTAGAGTAATACCAATGGGCAATAATACTTAATCATTCTACGGGCTAAACGTGTCGCTACCTGTGCTAAAAAATTCTCATTTACGACTGCATGGATGCAGAAGGTAGAGCAATGCGGGAGCAATTGCCGAGAACAACTAAGTAGCAATTTTTTTGCGTAGCTATCAACACGTTTTTCCTGCCTCAAAATAGATCAATTAATTAAGCGAATTGATATAAAACTATTTTTTCGCGCTTAAAACAAAAAAGCCAGCATAGCTGGCTTTTTAACGTTCAAATAGAAGCCGCTATTAAGCGGCTACTTTTTAAAGACGATCAATCACTGATTGAGTGAAGTCTGTAGTACCGTGGCTGCCGCCTAAATCACGTGTTGTACGATCACCTGATTTAATTACATCAGCTACAGCGCTACGAATTCGCTCTGCAGTGTCGCCCATGTCTAAATGCTCAAGCATTTGAATAGACGCTAAAATTACTGATGTAGGGTTAGCTAGGTTTTTACCTGCGATATCTGGAGCACTACCGTGTACAGCTTCAAAAATAGCCGCATCTTCACCAATGTTAGCGCCTGGTGCCATACCTAAACCACCCACTAAACCAGCACATAAGTCTGATAAAATATCACCAAATAAGTTAGTCGTTACAATTACGTCAAACTCTTCTGGTGTCATTACAAGTTTCATACATGTTGCATCAACAATCATTTCTGTTGACTCAATTTGTGGGTAACGCTCAGCTACTTCACGGGCTACTTTTAAAAATAAGCCAGATGTAGATTTTAAGATGTTAGCTTTATGTACCGCTGTTACTTTTTTACGGCCTTCACGTATTGCAAGCTCGTAAGCAAACGTTACAATTTTTTCTGCGCCTTCACGTGTTATCACTGATTTTGCTTCAGCTTCGTTGCCATCTTCGCTAACCACTTGGCCTGCGCCTGAGTACATACCTTGCGTGTTCTCACGAATAGTAATGATATCAATATCGTCGTAACGTGCTTTAGTACCAACAAACGATTTCACAGGGCGAACATTTGCGTATAAACCAAATTGCTTACGCAGTGTAACGTTAATAGACGTAAAACCTTCACCTACAGGCGTAGTTAATGGGCCTTTTAAAGTGATTTTATTTTTAGCTATTGTATCAATTGTTTCTTGTGGAAGTAGCTCACCTGTTTTTTCAAGTGCAGCAAGGCCTGCATCAACAAATTCATAATCAAAGTCGCAACCTGCGGCTTTTAATATTTCAAGTGCTGAGTCGATAATGCTCGGACCGATGCCGTCGCCTTTGATCACTGTGATGGTTTGTTTGGCCATTGACTTTTCCTTTAAAGAGTTTGATTTGCACATAAATTATTACTCTGAGAGAGTAACTGCTTGTTAGGTCATTTATGTGAACGTGCTTGAAAATTTAAGGGCGCATTTATACCAATTTATCACCCATTTTGCTAGTTTATACAGTAAATACTGGGTATAAATGCCATTTATAGTGGGTATAGAAATATTAAATAACCTTTATAGATTTATTATTCGCAATTTAGGTTAAATACTATTGCATATACCCAAAGCAGCTAAATGTTGGTTGAAATCTGTTTCGTCATGCCACTTTTGTATTTTTAGTTGCTCGTTTAATGTTTGCTTTTGCCAAGCACTCATTTCAAGGTCTGGTTTAAATACGATCTGTGCAATTATTTTAAGCGACACCCATAGCTTATGAGAGTTAGTTAAATGTTTTTTAGGTGTTTGCTCTGCTTCTAATAATGCCATTGTCCATGGGTTATCACTTAATAAATGAGTTAATTGCTGAGTTAGTGCATCAGAATTAACGTCTTTTACGCCAAAAAATGAGCAAATGGGCGCGCTCAATATTTTATTAGGGGTGCTGTCTATTAATGTTTTACGAGAAAGCAAGGTACTGCACTGTGTTAGTAAAAAATGTGTATAGGCGTATAAGGGCAATGTTATATGTTCAAACTGATCGTGTTTATTTTTACTTACAAGCAAAGCCATTATTTTTACCAGTGCATTTAATCTATTAACAATATAGGCATGTAAAGGGTGGGGGGTAACATTTACAAGCTGCTCAAATACAACACGTTGTATTATAGCTGGCGCATTATAATAGCCGACCATTGACAGACTGTGCTTTAAATCTTTTGCGGCTTGATACTCTTTATTATAGGGCTTTACTGCTTCACATAAATTTGCGACGACGAGTGGGTGGGCTGCCATTAGTTGGCTTAACCCTTTATAACTGTATTCATGTTGTAATTTAATATGGCTAATTAAATTAAGCAGCTCTTGTGCTTTATTTTCAAACGAGGGACTTTTTGTTTTAATGTGCTCGCTATTAAATACCGTAAAGCTAATGCTTTTACTAATGCAGCTCCATTGTTTTGCGTTGTCGCTAAAGGATGCTTTAACTTTGTACCACTCGAGTTTTTTAGGATTTTCAGTGCTTATTAATACATGCTTCCCTTGGGGATCTGTCGCTAAATAAATCATTGATTGGTCAGCATAGTTTACTCGGCTACCTGGTAATAACGGACCTAAATGAGCAACTAGTGATTTAATTAGTTCTAGAGCAAACAAGTTTGGAGTCCGAATATATAAATCACTTAAAGCTTTATATATGCTCATATGCTTATTTTGCGAGTTATTGCTAATGTTCATTGCAATGATATTTGCGATGGCAAGTAGTGTAATACCGCCGTCGTAAAGCATAATTTTTGGGGTACTCACCAATGCTTGCTTGTATTTATTTAGCTTAGCTAGCAATTGTGCAACGTGCTGGGCTGGCTCTCCAGCCGTAAGCATAATTTTTGCAGCTAGTTTATGACGCATCTTCCAAATATGTTTATCTGTATCGGTAAACTCATCTTGATTGCCTAATTTATTTAACTGAGCACCAACACATAAATGCTCAATAAGCGCGGTGCTAATATATAGCTCGCTTAGCTTTGAGTCGTAGCTTTGAGATTTACACAGAGCTGCAGTGACAACGCACTGTGCAATAACGAGGTTAGTAGCGTATGAATAATTTGGATTGTAAAGCGTAAGCCGTGCTTGAAGCGCATGGGGTTGTTCCGCATAGAGTGTTCTATATTGCTCGGCGAGCTTATTTGCCATAGGATATATGGCTGTCCACTTTTTCTTATTACTATAAGTACCTAAAAATAACTGCGTATTACTAAGTAGCTGCTCTAAGGTGGTTGATACGGCTTCTTCCATTAAACCTGCACCTAATTTTGTTCTTGGTATTTGTTATAAGCGCTGGGACCCCATAAAAAAAGCTGTCCATTTTTAAAAAGTAATCCAGTACATTCATCCATTGTTGTAATACCGTCAGATGTTTTATGTTGTGTACGATAAAAAACAATTTGAAAAACTTGTTCTCCATCGCGTTTAGCATACGTTAAATCGGGGCTGCCTAAGTAATCAAGCACACTATTTAAAGTAGTGGGTTGCTCAAGAGATAATTTTTCTATAAATCGTTTATTAAATGCTTCGCGGTCTTGCCAGATCATAGCTTGCGGATCGTCTTTATAAAACATGATCACAGATGCTGCTATTAGCGCATATAGCCCTAAACCTAAAATTAAATATCTAATAAACTTTTTCAACATGCTTAACTCTGGCTGCTATAACTAATAATAGTATACGTATTGATGGTAACGCAGGCTATAAACTTGCGACTAATTTAGGGCGTGTTGATCTTT